>NZ_JBHRXN010000009.1:0-262104 GCF_042648525.1 Vogesella facilis | reverse complement strand
TAAAGCTGGTGGGCGTTGACGGAGTCGAACCGCCGACATTCTGCTTGTAAGGCAGACGCTCTACCAACTGAGCTAAACGCCCTGAAATCTGCTGCTGAACTAGCTGTTTTTTGCTGCGTCGTTCAGCGAGGAGGCGAATTAAAACACAGCATTGGCGGGGCTGCAAGGGCTATGCGCAAAATTCTGCATGCAAATTTTCAAGCACCTGTTTTTATTATTAATGATGCCTCCGGCATTTTGTCTGGCAGGGTGGTGCGTGATGCAAACCGCTCATGTATCATTGCTCGATTGTCCCTAATCGGAACCTAAGCATGAAGCCGACCTTTCTTGATTTTGAGCAGCCGATTGCCGAGCTCGAGAACAAGATAGAGGAACTGCGTTTCGTCCAAGACGATTCCGTCCTCGATATCTCGGAAGAGATTGCCCGTTTGCAGAAGAAGAGTCAGGAACTGACCAAGACCTTATATAGCAAACTGACGCCTTCGCAGATCGCCATCGTGGCGCGTCACCCGCAACGCCCGTACACCCTAGACTACCTTGGCAGCCTGTTTACCGACTTTCAGGAGCTGCATGGCGACCGCGCTTTTGCCGATGATCCGGCCATCGTAGGCGGCCTGGCCCGCTTCAATGGTCAACCGGTAATGGTGATCGGCCATCAGAAGGGCCGCGACACCAAGGAAAAAATCTACCGCAACTTCGGCATGCCGCGTCCGGAAGGCTACCGCAAGGCACTGCGCCTGATGCGTACTGCCGAAAAATTCGGCCTGCCCATCATTACTTTTGTTGATACCCCGGGCGCCTATCCGGGTATCGGCGCGGAAGAGCGCGGCCAGTCCGAGGCCATCGGCCGCAATCTGTACGAGATGACCCGCCTGAAAGTGCCGGTGATCGTGACCGTGATCGGCGAAGGCGGTTCCGGTGGTGCGCTGGCGATTGCCGTTGGCGACTACGTGAACATGCTGCAGTACTCCACCTATTCGGTAATTTCGCCGGAAGGCTGCGCTTCCATCCTGTGGAAGACCGCCGAGCGCGCTGCCGATGCGGCAGAGGCACTGGGCATCACCGCACCGCGCCTGAAGTCGCTGGGCCTGATCGACCGCGTGATCAACGAGCCGCTGGGCGGCGCGCACCGCGATCATCCGGCCATGATGGCCGCACTGAAACGCGTGCTGCAGGAGCAGCTGAAGGAAGCCACCGGTCGTGATGTGACCGAGCTGCTGAAAACCCGCTTCGATCGCCTGATGAGCTATGGCCGCTTCAAGGAAGATGCAGCCTGATCTGCTGCCCCAGCTGATTGCCCACTGGCCGGACAAATTGTCCGGCCTTTGTCATTTGGAGCTGGCGCTGTCCGGCGGGCTGGATTCCTGCGTGCTGCTGCACCTGCTGTGCCGCTGGCGCGACGAGGCCGGCGGGCCGGGGCTCAGCGCCGTGCACGTGCATCACGGCATCAGCCGCCATGCCGACGCCTGGGCGGCGTTCTGCGGCCAACTATGCGCGCAGTACGGTGTGCCGCTGCGCATTGAGCGCGTGTGCTTGCAGCGTAGCGGCGGACAGAGCCTGGAGGCCGTGGCGCGCACGGCGCGTTACCGGGCGTTTGCCGCTTCGCCGGCACCCGTCATCGCGCTGGCGCAGCACGCCGATGACCAGGCGGAAACCGTGCTACTGCAGTTGCTGCGCGGTGGCGGCCCGCGGGCGCTGGCGGCGATGCCGACCAGCCGGCACTGGCAAGGCAAGATCCTGTGGCGGCCGTTGCTGCAGGTTGGCCGCAAGGC
The DNA here is from genome assembly GCF_042648525.1 of Vogesella facilis. Classification (NCBI taxonomy): domain Bacteria; kingdom Pseudomonadati; phylum Pseudomonadota; class Betaproteobacteria; order Neisseriales; family Chromobacteriaceae; genus Vogesella; species Vogesella facilis. The sequence continues at coordinate 260,332 of NZ_JBHRXN010000009.1, read as the reverse complement.
GCTGCGGCAATATGCCGAGGCACATGGCCTGCGGTGGGTGGAGGACGATTCCAACCAGGATGCAGCCAATTATCTGCGCAATTATCTGCGGCTGGAGGCATTGCCGGCATTGCGGCAGCGCTTGCCGCAGCTGGACGCGCAGCTGCAGCGCAGCGCTCTGCGTATGGCCGATGCCGCAGCGATTCTGGACGATATGGCAGCGCTGGACTTGCAGCAGGCTGCCAGTGGCGATGACCTGTTGCTGACACCCTTGCTGACGCTCAGCCTGCCGCGGCAGCGCAATCTGCTGCTGCACTGGCTGGCACTGGCGGACTGGCCGCTGCCGGCGCCAGACGCGCTGGACAGCCTGCTGGCGGCGCTGGCGGCCGGCGAGGCGGCACGGCTGGCGTTGCCGGCGGGCGAGCTCTACACCTATCGCGGCGGGCTGCGGCGTGTACGGGTGCTGGCGCATCCACCACCGTGGCCACAAGCATGCCGGGTGGGTGAAAACTGGCGCTGCGCACACGGCGAGCTGCGCTGGCAGCGCGGACATGGCCTGCCGGCCGCCTGGCAGGGGCGGGCATTGCAGCTGACGGCGCGGCGCGGCGGCGATGCCTTGGCACTCAAGGTTGGCCGCAAGGCCATCAAAAAGCTATTCCAAGAGCAGGCGGTACCGGCGCTGCTGCGCGCCGACTGGCCGCTGCTGCGCGACGCGAACGGCGAGTTGCTGGGCGTGCCCGGTGTGGCACTGGCCGAGGCCGGGCTGGAGGGTGACGGCTGGTGGCCGCAGTGGTTGCCGGCGGCGGTGAGTCGCCGCTGATTCTACCTCCCACAACAAAATGAAAACCGCCGCTATCCTGGCCCGGAGCGCGGCGGTTTTTTGTTGGCTTGCCCGGCTCAGGCCAGGTTCTTCGGGCCGAAAGCGCCGGGCAACAGCGCATCCAGCGTGGTGTTGACCTGTTCGGTACCGTCGCAGATGGTGCGCACTGCCATGCTGGGGCCGAATTCGTTCAGCACCTGGCGGCAGGCGCCGCAGGGCGGGGTGGGCACACTGGTGGGTGTGTAGATGCAGATGGCGACCACTTCGCTCATGCCTTCCGCCTTGGCGGTAAAGATGGCGGTGCGCTCGGCACAGTTGGTCAGGCCGTAGGAGGCGTTCTCCACATTGCAGCCGCGCACGATGCGACCGTCGCTGGTCAGCAGCGCGGCGCCCACGGCAAAGCGGCTGTAGGGCACGTAGGCCTGCTTGGCGGCGGCGCGCGCCTGTTTTTCCAGTTCTTCCCAGGGAATGCTGTGACCCATGGTGCTTCTCCTTGAAATGGGCGCGCGATCTTCCTCTTGCCCGGCAGGCTTGTCAATTACCGCGCCGCTGCTTGTGGCGCGGCTGCCGCAGCACTGGTGCGGAAACAACAAGGCCGGGCATCACCCGGCCTTGTACCTTGCAGCTGGCGAGCTTAGTCCTCGCTGCCAACGTCGGCAAAGTCGTCGTCGTTCAGCGGGTCGCCCAGGCCGGCGTCCACCAGCTCCTCGCGGGTGAGCAGGAACACGAAGCCATCGCCGCTTTCGGTCTCCATCCAGGTGAACGGCAGGCTGGGGTAGGCGGCCTCCAGTACATCGCGGTTGTGGCCGATCTCCACCAGCAGCACGCCCTGCGGGTTGAGCAGGCGGGCGGCGTTCTGCAGGATCACGTGGGTGGCGTCCAGGCCGTCTTCGCCGGAGCCCAGTGCCAGCTCCGGCTCATGCAGGTATTCCGCCGGCAGCGCGTCCACTGATTCGGCATCCACGTACGGCGGGTTGGAGATGATCAGGTCGTACGGTTCTTCCAGCCCTTCCACCAGGTCGCTGTGGATCAGCTGGATGCGCTGTTCCAGGCCGTAGTTCTGCACGTTGATGCTGGCCACCTCCAGCGCATCCAGCGAGATGTCCACCGCGTCGACTTCTGCGTCCGGGTAGTGGTGCGCCAGCTGGATCGCCAGGCAGCCGGAGCCGGTGCACAGGTCCAGCGCGCGGTTCACCAGCTCCGGGTGCTCGATCCACGGCGCCAGCGGCTCGCCCAGCAGCTCGTAGATGAAGCTGCGCGGTACGATCACGCGCTCGTCCACATAGAAGTTGAACTCGCCCTGCCAGGCTTCGTGGGTGAGGTAGGCCACCGGCACGCGTTCTTCGGCGCGGCGCTCGATCAGGTCGACCACGTCCTTCACCTCAGTGTCCAGCAGCTTGGCGTCCAGGAACGGCTCCAGGCGGTCGATCGGCAGCTTCAGCGCCGACAGCAGCAGGTAGGCCGCTTCGTCATAGGCATTGTCGGTGCCATGGCCATAAGTGAGGCCGGCATCGTTGAAGCGTGACACGGCAAAGCGCAGCAGGTCGCGCACGGTGTGGAAACTGCTGGCGGCTTGTGCGTACATGGCAATCCTTTCTGAACGGGCCACCGTCGCGGGTGGTGGCGGAAAACGAAAGGTTGGCCGCATGCGGCCAACCTTGGGCTGCCGGAGGCAGCGGGCAATATCGAACGGGCGCGATTATCGCTCAGAACGGCAGCGCCGCGCTGGTTTCCTTGGCCAGCACGCGGCGGAAGTCGTCCTGGATGCGTGCCAGCGCGGCAGCGTTGTCGGCCTCGAAACGCAACACAACCACCGGAGTGGTGTTGGAGGCGCGCATCAGGCCGAAGCCATCGGCGTATTCCACGCGCAGGCCGTCGATGCTGATGATGTTCTCGGCGCCCTCGAACTGTGCGCGGTGCTGCAGACGGGCGATCAGTGCGTGGTTCTCGCCCTCGGCGGTCTTCAGGTTCAGTTCTGGAGTGGACAGCGCATTTGGCAGCGCATTCAACACCGCGGACGGGTCGGCCACCTTGGACAGGATCTCCAGCAGCCGCGCGCCGGCATACAGGCCGTCGTCGAAGCCGTACCAGCGCTCCTTGAAGAATACGTGGCCGGACATTTCGCCGGCCAGGCCGGCATCCGGGTGCTCCTTCAGCGCCGCCTTCATGAAGCTGTGGCCGGTGCGGTTGATCAGCGGCTCGCCGCCAGCGGCACGGACGGCCGGCGCCAGCAGGCGGGTGCATTTCACGTCGTAGATGATTTTGCAGCCGGGCTGGCGCGACAGTACGTCCTGTGCGAACAGGATCAGCTGGCGATCCGGCCAGATGATGTTGCCGTCCTTGGTGACCACGCCCAGGCGGTCACCGTCGCCGTCGAAGGCCAGGCCGATCTCGGCATCGCTATCGCGCAGCGCCTGGATCACGTCCTGCAGGTTTTCCGGCTTGGCCGGGTCTGGATGGTGGTTGGGGAAGGTGCCGTCCACCTCGCAGAACAGTTTGTGCAGCTCGCAACCCAGGCCTCGGTACAGCTCGGGCGCGAAGTCGCCCGGCACGCCGTTACCGCAATCCACCACCACCTTCATCGGGCGCGCCAGCTTGATGTCGCCCTGGATGCGCGCCAGGTATTCGTCGACGATGTCGTGGGTGCGATAGCCGCCGTGGCCGCTGGCAAAATCATTGTTGACGATGCGCTGGTACAGCTTCTGAATCCAGTCGCCGGCCAGGGTGTCGCCACCGAGCATCATCTTGAAGCCGTTGTAGTCCGGCGGGTTGTGGCTGCCGGTCACCATCACCCCGGAAAAGGTCTCCAGCTGGTAGGCGGCGAAATACAGCATCGGCGTGGCCACGCGGCCAACGTCGATCACGTCCACGCCGGCGGCGCGGATGCCGTCGGACAGGGCGCTGGTCAGCTCCGGGCCGGACAGGCGGCCGTCGCGGCCCACGCAGATGGTGCTGACATTGCGTTCGCGGGCCTCGGAGCCGATAGCACGGCCGATCAGGTGGGCGACGTCGGCGGTCAAGGTGTCACCCACGATGCCGCGGATGTCGTAGGCCTTGAAAATGGAAGCGGCGATAGTCATGACGGGAAAATCCATTCGATACGTCTCAAAAATGCGCCGCCGGTCGGCGCCGGCGGCGTGGGGCAGGGCGGCAGCTCAGGCAAAGGATTGCGACAGTGCTACCAGCTCCGCCAGTTTCTGCTTGGCCTTGCCACTGTCGATGGCAGCGCGGGCCATGGCCACGCCTTCCTGCAGGTTGGCCGCAATACCGGAAGTGTAGATGGCGGCAGCGGCATTGAGCAGCACGATATCGCGCGCCGGGCCAGCCTCACCGGCCAGTACCGCCTGCAAAATGGCTTTCGACTGCTCGGCGCTTTCGGCGCGCAGTGATGGCAGCGGGGCGTAACCCAGGCCGAATTGCGCCGGACCCAGCCGGTATTCGGTGATCTGGCCGTCTTTCAGTTCGGCCACCAGGGTGTCACCGGACAGGGTGATTTCGTCCAGCCCATCCGTGCCATGCACGATCATCACGCGATCGCTGCCCAGCTCGCGCAGCACGCGCGCCTGGATGCCCACCAGGTCGGGGTGGAACACGCCCATCACCTGATTGGGGGCACCGGCCGGGTTGGTCAGTGGGCCGAGGATGTTGAAGATGGTGCGCACGCCCAGCTCACGACGCACCGGCGCCACGTACTTCATCGCAGTGTGGTGATTGGGGGCGAACATGAAGCCGACACCGATCTGGTCGATGCACTGGCCCACCTGTTCTGCGGACAGGTTCAGGTTCACACCCAAGGCTTCCAGCACATCGGCGCTGCCGGAGCTGGACGACACCGAGCGGCCGCCATGCTTGGCAACGCGCGCACCGGCGGCGGCAGAGACGAAGGCAGACGTCGTGGAAATATTGAAGGTGTGGCTCTTGTCGCCACCGGTGCCGCAGGTGTCGACCAGGTTGCGGGTATCCTGCACCGGCACCCGGGTAGCGAATTCGCGCATCACCTGTGCCGAGGCGGCGATTTCCGACACGCTTTCGGTTTTCACGCGCAGGCCGACCAGGATGGCGGCAATCACCGTGGACGGTACTTCGCCACGCATGATCTGGCGCATCAGGTCCAGCATTTCGTCATGGAACAGCTCGTTCTGGTCAATCAGGCGATTGAGGGCGGCCTGCGGGGTGATCATGTAATTATTCTCCGTGACGGGATCAGGCAAATTCTTTCAGGAAATTCTGCAGCATCTGGTGGCCATGTTCGGTGAGGATGGATTCCGGGTGGAACTGCACACCCTCGATGGGCAGGGTCTTGTGGCGTACCCCCATGATCTCGCCATCATCGGTCCAGGCCGTGATTTCCAGGCAGTCGGGCAGGGTTTCGCGTTCGATCACCAGTGAATGATAGCGGGTGCAGGTCACCGGGTTGGGCAGGTCGCGGAACATGCCGACATCGTGGTGGCGCACTGGCGACACCTTGCCATGCATCAGCTGCTTGGCATGAATGATCTTGCCGCCAAATGCCTGACCGATACTCTGGTGGCCAAGGCACACACCCATGATCGGCAGCTTGCCGGCAAAGTGCTCGATGGCCGCCAGCGAAATACCTGCCTCGTTCGGCGTGCACGGCCCAGGCGACAGCACCAAGTATTTGGGTGCCAGTGTTTCGATTTCCGGCAAGGTGATTTCATCGTTACGGAATACCTTTACCTCTTGCCCCAGCTCACCGAAGTACTGCACCAGGTTGTAGGTAAAGGAATCGTAGTTGTCGATCATCAGCAGCATATTGGTTCCAAGAGCCTTATATTTCGCGGCTATCAGTGCCGCTAGCAATGAGTTTTTCCGGTATGTCATCCTGTCCGGCCGCGGATCACACGGAGCCGGCGGAATAGAGCGACAGGATAACATGATTGGAAATCGGGCTGCGGCCTGCACTTGGACTGGAGGTCCACCGTACTCATTAATCCAGCGGGAGAGCCGCTCGATGGCCACGAGTCGCACCAAGTAAGATTGAGAGGGTGGCGGAGTGATAAATTAAAGCACTAAATTTGACATAATAAACATTATACGACGTAAACACTAAACCCCTTGGGGGGCTTTAGCGCTTGTCTGGCTTGGGTTCGCCAGCATCGTCAGCACCATCAGACCGGCGATGGCCAGCGCGCCGATCTTCCTTCGAAAATCCTGCCAATAGTCCCGTCGTTCTTGGCTTTTCGCGCATTCCATGTTGGCCGCAGCATTCATTGCAACGGTTTACCGCAACTATCCACATTCACCTGGGTGCAATCCGTCTGCCATCATCATTCCGTAAACGGCAATGGACTATTGGCGGCGGTTTGTGTGTCTACCTGCATAACGGACAACAACGAGCAAAGCGCAGTTGAAAGTTCGTCCAGCTGCTGCGACGACAAGCGTGACAGTGCTTCTGGCAGCCAGCCGCGTGGCGCGTAGTCGGCCTTGCTGATCAGTTCGCGGCCCGTGTCACTTAGTACTACCTCGACAATCCTCATGTCCCGCGCATTCCGTTGCCGCAGCAGATAGCCCAATTCTTCCAGCCGCAGCAGCATATTGCTGAGCGTCGCTGGCTTGATCGACATGCGGGCGGCCAGTTCGCCGGCTTTGAGCGGACCGTTGTCACGCAGCTCGACCAGCAACCATGCCTGCGCGCCAGAGATTCCCAGCAGCTTCTCGATATCGGCGGAATGCTGCTGGGCAGCACGAAACACCACGCGAAACTGTTTGAGAACGTCCAGCGGCGCATTCGGAACTTTTGTGTCAGCCATAGGCTCAATTTAGAGAATATTTATTTTCGTGCAAAACAATAAATATGAAGGAGCAAAGCATGCAACAGCACGAATTTGCCCGCTCCGAGCTGGGCACTCTGGGCATTGAATTGGAAATTCAGCTGCTGGACAGTGAAACGCTGGATCTCAAACCCTGTGCGGCGGAGCTGCTGGCGCAGCGGGAAGACTGCGATATGCCGCACTTCAAGCAGGAAGTCACCTGCTCGATGCTGGAAATCAACAGCAGCATCCACCATGACACGGCGGAGTTGGCCGCAGAACTACAGCAGCTTGCCCGCCGTTTGCAGCAGCTGGCTGCCGCCTGCAGCGCCATTCCCTGCGGCGGCGGCACTCACCCGTTTCAGGACTGGCGCCAGCGCCAGATCAGCGACAAGCCGCGCTACCATGCATTTGCCGAGCAGTATGGCTATCTGGCGCGGCAGTTTACCGTGTTCGGCCAGCATATTCACATCGGCTGCCCGGACGGCGATACCGCGATCTGGCTCTGCCACGCGCTAGGCTATTACATCCCACATTTAATCGCACTGTCGGCGGCGTCACCGTTTGTACAGGGTGAAGCGACGGCCTTTGCTTCTTCGCGCAGCAACACGGTACTGGCGTTCCCCAATAGCGGGCACCTACCCGGCAACATCAAGAATTGGCCGGATTTTCAGGCGCTTGCCGCACAACTGAGCAGCTGCGGCGTGATTCAATCGCTGAAAGACCTGTACTGGGATATCCGCCCCAAGCCGGAGTACGGCACGGTAGAGCTGCGGATTTTCGACACGCCATATCAAGTGGTGCGCGCGGTAGAGCTGGCGGCCGTGACGCAGGCGTTGGCGCTGTTCCTTGCCGGTACGCGCCCGATGTTGCCGGGACGCGAAGCGCTGTACAGCGTGTATGGCTACAACCGCTTCCAGGCGGCGCGCTTCGGCAGTGACGCGGAATTCATCGACGTGCGCCGCGGCCAACGTTACCCGTTGCGCGACAGCCTGCTGCAACTACTGAGCGACGTGGCGCCCTACGCTGCCAGCCAGCACGCGGCAGACTGCCTGCTGCGTTTGCAGCAGGCCATCGAACACGAGGAACTGGACTATCAGCGGGCCATGCGGCTAGCCGCACAGCAGCAGGATCTGCGCCTGCTGCAACAGCAGTTGGCGGCAGACTGGGTGGTGCCCCCAGACGCCTAGACGGCGGTGCCGCCCACGGTCAAGCCGCCATCGATGCGCAATGTGGGCTGCCCTACTCCCACCGGTACGCTCTGGCCTTCCTTGCCGCACACGCCCACCCCCTCGTCCAGCGCCAGATCGTTGCCGACCATGCCGACATAGTTGAGCACGTCCGGACCGTTGCCGATCAGCGTGGCGCCCTTCACCGGGTAGGCCAGCTTGCCGTTTTCGATCTTCCACGCCTCGGAGGCGGAAAACACGAACTTGCCGCTGGTAATGTCCACCTGGCCACCGCCAAAGTTGGCCGCATAGATGCCATCCTTGACCGAGGCGATGATTTCCTCCGGCGTCTTGTCGCCGGCCAGCATGTAGGTGTTGGTCATGCGCGGCATCGGCAGGTGGGCGTAGGATTCGCGGCGGGCATTGCCGGTTGGCGCCATGCCCATCAGCCGCGCATTCATCGCATCCTGCATATAGCCTTTCAGAATGCCGTCTTCGATCAGCGTGGTGCAGTGGGTGGCATTGCCCTCGTCGTCGATGGCCAGCGAACCGCGGCGTCCCGGCAAGGTGCCGTCATCCACCACGGTGACGCCCGCGGCCGCCACACGCTGGCCGATGCGGCCGCTGAATGCCGAGGTGCCCTTGCGGTTGAAGTCGCCTTCCAGACCGTGGCCGATGGCTTCGTGCAGCAGCACGCCGGGCCAGCCGGAACCCAGCACCACCGTCATGGCGCCGGCCGGCGCTGGCCGTGATTCCAGGTTGATCAACGCCTGGCGTACCGCCTTTTCCACGTGCCGAGCGATGAAATCATCGCTGAAGCCGGTGAGGTCGTAACGACCGCCGCCGCCGCTGCTGCCCATTTCGCGGCGACCGTCCTGTTCGGCAATCACCGTTACCGACATGCGCACCAGCGGGCGCACGTCACCGGCGCGCACGCCGTCGTGGCGCGCGATGTATACCACATCGTATTCGGCCACCAGCCCGGCCATCACCTGGATCACGCGCGGGTCGCTGGCACGGGCCAGCCGCTCCACCTTTTCCAGCAAGGCCACCTTGGCTTCGGCCGGCAGGCTGTCCACCGGGTCCAGCGCCGGGTACAGCGCCCGGGCCTGGCGCGACTGCACCGCGCCGGCATTGCCGTGGCCGCCCGCCGCACCGATGGCGCGCACCGCGTCGGCGGCCTCGCCCAGCGCAAAGGCGCTGATGTCGTCGGAATAGGCAAACGCGGTCTTGTCGCCGGACACCGCGCGCACCCCCACCCCCTGATCAATGCTGAAGCTGCCCGCCTTGACGATGCCCTCCTCCAGGCTCCAGCCCTCGGTACGGGTGTACTGGAAATACAGGTCGGCGTAATCCACCTGGTGCGCCAGCATGCGGCCCAGCGTGGCGTCGATCACGCGCTCGTCCACGCCGTACGGGGCCAGCAACAGGTTGTCTGCAATGGCTTGTGCGTTGCTCATATCTTGTTTCTTTCAGGAAAACACGCGATGCGCCAGCGCCGGCAGGCGTTCACGTACCGACTGGATTAGCTTGGGGTCGATCTCGGCCACCACCACGCCCTCGCCGGTGGCGAGCTCGGCCACGATGCGGCCCCACGGGTCGATGATGAGGCTCTGACCATAAGTCTTGCGACCGTTCTCGTGCGTGCCGCCCTGCGCCGATGCCAGCACGTAGCACTGGTTCTCGATGGCACGGGCGCGCAGCAGCACTTCCCAGTGCGCTTCGCCGGTGGTGGCGGTGAACGCTGCCGGCAGCACCAGCAAGTCGAATGGCGCCAGCTGGCGAAACAGCTCGGGAAAGCGCAGGTCGTAGCAGATGCCGAAGGCGATGTCGGCCAGCGGCGTGCTGACCTTCAACGGCTGGCTGCCGGCCACGATGCTGTCGGACTCGCAGTAACGCTCGCCCTGGCCGGTAAAACCGAACAGGTGGATCTTGTCGTAACGCCCGGCCACGCTGCCGTCCGGCGCAAACAGCAGCAAGGTGTTATAGACCTTGTCCGCCTGCGGGCACGCCAGCGGCACGGTACCGCCCACCAGCCACACGCCGTGCTCGCGCGCCATGGCGGCCAGGGCTTGCTGCAGCGGGCCGTCGGCGAATGCTTCGCGAATCGCCACCTTGTCGCCATCCTGGCGGCCCATCAGGCAGAAATACTCCGGCAGCACCACCAGTTTGGCGCCCTGTGCGGCGGCCTCGGCCACCAGTGCTGCGGCACGTTGCAGGTTCTGCTGCGGGTCGGTGCCGGACACCATTTGTACCGCCGCGACCTTGAACGCTTGTGTCATGGATTGCTCCAGCTAGGGAGACGGTTTCGTCTCGGGTCGTTTTTCCACCTGCTGCCCGATCTTGCGCACTTGCGGCTCGTTCAGACTGCCGGTGATTTCGTATTCGTAAGACAGTATCTGACTGACAGGATCCTGCAACAACTTCTGCGCCGCAAACGCCACCGCGCCGGCCACCGGGTTCAGCAAGGTGGCGCCGGTGATCACTGCCACGCTTTCCGACAGCGCCGGCGTGATGCGCACCAGCACCTGCTGCCGGTTGTTGGCCAGGTCGGCCTCGCCACGCATTGCCACCTGTGCCGCCGGACCGCGGATCTGGATATCGTTGGAGCGGAACACGCCGGAATCGATGTTAGCGCTGCCGCGCAGACTATCGAAGGCAAAGCCGCTGCTGAACACATCGGTGAAATCCAGGCGGATGCGACGGGTCAGCGATTGCAGGCTGAGCAGTCCCAACAGGCGGCCGGCACCGGGGTCGACCTGCGCAAACTGCCCTTTGCCCATGTCCAGCTTCACGGTGCCGCTCAAGCGCGACAGATCGAATGCGGCCAACTGTCCCAGCCACTGCACCGTGCCGGACATCTCGCCGGAGCCGCCCTTGAGCATGCCAGCCAGGCCGATGCGATCCAGCAGCGCACCGGCGTTGCTGGCCTGCAGATTGAACTCCAGCTCGGTACGGCGCCCGCCGCTGCCGGCGCCTTCCGGTGCCGCACCCTTGACGCGCAGTTCGGCTTCCGGCGACTGCAACACCACTTCGTCCAGCAGCCACAGCTGCGGCTGGTGATGTGCCTGCAGCCGCATGGCGCCCAGTGCGTGGCCGGACAGCTGCAGCGCATCCACCTGCACATCCAGCGCCGGGATGGATTGCGGCGACTCGTCGCCCGGCTCGCCACTTTCTTCTGCCAGCGGCAGCGGCAAGGCCAGCCGCTGCATGCGGGCATGCAGCACGCCATTGCCGGCCGGCTGGTAATTGAACTGGCCCTGCAGCTCTCGCGCCTGCAATTGCAGATCAAATGCGGCGGCCCCGCCTTGCCAGTCCAGCTGGCCGCTGACATCGTGCAGCTGCTTGCCACCAGCCTGCAGCAGCGGCGTATCCACCCGCACCCGTAGCGGCGGCATCGCCGTATCGCCATTGCCGCCGGCCGCAGTCACCGCGTTTAGCCACTCTTCCAGCTGCAGCTGCGGCACGTGGCCATAAATATCGATATTGTCCTGCGGCTCGGGCGTGGCAGCACCCACGCCGACCCCCACGCCCTGCAGGCTGCCGTCTGCGGCCAACGTTACCACGCCGGCGGCGCGCTCCTGCTGACGCCAGTCCAGTCGCCAGCCGCGCAACGCCGGGTGCAGCGCCAGCGTGAGCGGCCAGCTGTCCGCCGCCGCCTTGGCCAGTGGCGCCGGTGCCGTGCTGCCGATGCCCTGCAGCCCGGTTTCGACAATCAGCTCGTCCAGATTGCTGCCCACCGTGAAACGGGCCTGGTACGCCGTGCTGCCGCTGAGGAAGCGGCTGAGCAGGGGTACGTATTGCGCAGTGACCTGCGGCAGCGCCAGCTCGCCATTGCTGACGAAGTGCGACTTGCCGGCGGCGTCGAGCGTGGCGCTGAGGTGGCTGCGGCCGCCAAAGGCGCTGTAATCGATGCCGGGGCTGGAGACGCCGCGCTCATTGAAGCGCAGCACCCCCGCCACCTCCTGCAGCGCCGGCAGCGGCAGGCTGCGCAGTTGCAGGCGGTTGCCCGCCAATGTCAGCGCACCATCCACCTTGGTGTCGACCACGTGCGCCAGCGGAATGTTCAGCCCCAGCTGCAGGCTGCCGCGGCCGCTGCTGTCGATGGTGGCGAGGAAGCCGTCCAGCCAGCTGTCCACCGGGCTGGCGCGGGTATACGCCAGCATCTTGGGCAGCTCGCCCTGGGCGCGGCCGTTGATCAGCAGCCGCTGGTCGCCGCGCGTGGTATCCGGCAGCTCGGCGCTGACCGCATCCAGTGCCACGCCGGCGGTCTGCGCCCGCTCGGCATCGATGCGGATGTCGTCGTTGCGCATGCTGAAGCGGCCCTGGATGGCGGTGATGGCCGGCCAGTCTGGCTCGAACTGCAGCTTGCCGTCGTGGATGTCGGCGCTGACCTCGAAGCGTCCCTGCTTGCCATCGGCAAACGGGAACGCCGCCAGATTGCCCTGCAGGCTGGCACGCACCTGGCGTGCATCACCGTCCTGCAGCGCGCCGCGCAGCCAGGTCACCGTATCGGCACCGATCAGCGCCGGCAGATAGGCGGCGACACGGTTGGCCGGCACGCGCTCTGCCGTCAGCTGCAGATCGCTGTGCACCGGGCCGTCCACCGGCAGCTGCAGGCTGCCGTTGATGTTGGCCGACAGGTCCGGCGTGGTGAGCGTTACCGCCGGCACCGTCACTTGCCAGCCGCTGTTGCCGCGCTGCCACGCAAGGTTGGCCGCAAGCTGCTGCAGGTCGATCGGCTGTGGCAGTTCGCCAGGAATCGCCAGCCGCAGCTTGCTGCCATCAAGCTGCAGCTGCCCGCCCTTGGCGGCGGCGCTGATGCGCCCGGCCACGCCGCCATCCAGGCGGATGCCATTGCGCAGTTGCAGGCTCAGCCCGGCAAAGCGGGTGGCGAATTGATAGTCGCGCGGCTGTTGCAGCTGACCGCGCCAATTAAGTTCCAGTTGCTGCAGCACGCCCCCCAGCTGCGCCAACTGGCTGTTGGCCAGCGCCGGCCAATGCGGCGACAGCAAGGGCAGCGTCGGCGCCAGCGACAAGCCGCTGATGCGCACATTGCCGCCCTGCTGGTCCTGCCACTGCGCATTGATGGCGGCATCGGCCAGTAGCTTGCCATACTGGGTATTCACCACCAGGTGGCTGGCCTGCAGCGCGTGGCTGCCCGGCTGGGCGCTCTGGTAGTCCACTTCGCCGGCCAGGTGCGGCAACGGCACAGCCTTGCCGGCCAGCGACAGCGCCACTTTTTCCACCTGCCATTTGCCAGCCAGGGTGGTGACGCGACCTTCGGCAAACGCCATGCGCAGCTGCGACGATGCCGCACCGCCCACCGAGAATGGCGCATCCGGCCAGTAGCGCTGCAGCCAGCCCAGCTGCGGGGCATCGGCCTTCAGCGCCACCCCGCCCTCCCACTCGCGCCAGTCGCGCATGCGACCGCCGCGCCAGCTGCCTTCCAGGTCCAGCCGCGACAGCAATGCGCTTTCCGGCTTGGCCTGCACCTGCAGGCGATGGCCGAGCAGGCCGGTGAACAGCTGCAGGCGCATGTCGCTTGCCGACAGCGGCGGCAGGCCCAGCAGCTGGTCGTGCCAGGTGAAGCGCTGCAGCATCACGTCCACTTCGTCCTGCCGCAGCAGCCAGTCGACCAGCGCGCCGTCGCCCTTGCCTTCGTCCAGCGCCACGCCGTTCAGGCGCAGGCGGCCATTGGGCAGGCGTTGCAGATCCAGAGCCAGGCCGCGCAGGGTGATGCGCGCCAGCCGCGGCTCAAGGTGCAGCAGGCTTTTCCATGCCGGCACCAGTTGCGCTTCGCGCAGCAGCATCGGCGGCGCATCGGCGCGCGGGCGGATGGTCACCTGGCTCAGCGTGATCTGCGGCGCCCACACCTGCCACTGGCCGGCGATGCGGCCAACGGTGACCGGCATGCCGATGCTGCTGCTGGCCCAGCGTTCGATGTCGGGGCGCAGACGGTCCACATTGGGCAGAAACAGGAAACGGAACAACAGGAAAGCGGCGGCTAGCGTGAGCACGAACAGCAGCGCCAGCAGGCTGCTCAGTCGCAGCACGCGCCGCAGCAATGCGACCACCCGCAGGCTGCGATCATCGCGCGCTGCGTTCGGGTCGATAGAAGGGGTAGAATGGTGAGTCACGATTTCGTCATAGCGTTGAAGCCGCATTATGCCAGCAAACACCGCCGTCATCCCAGCAGCCAGAGCATTCAGTTACTACCTCGACCGCCAGCTGTCCGCCTACCCGGAGCAGCTTGCCCTGCTTGTCGAACGGCTGCCGCAGCCGTTCGAGCAGGTGGAAATGCAGGCCTTTGCCGACTGGGACAGTGTCGACAGCATGGAAGTGCTGCAGACCCGGCTGAGAAAACTGCGCACCGCAGTGATGGCGCGGCTGATCGCACGCGACGTCGGCGGCTTGGCCGACCTGGACGAGGTGGTACGCACCATCAGCCTGCTGGCCGACTTCGTCATCAACACCACCCTGCCGATTGCCAAGCGCACGCTGGCGCACTTTGGCGAGCCGATCGGCGAAGACAGCGGCGAGGTGCAGGAGCTGATCGTAGTCGGCATGGGCAAACTCGGCGGCCATGAACTAAACGTGTCGTCCGACATCGACCTGATCTTCCTGTACCCGGAAGGCGGCGACACCAACGGCAGCCGCAAGCTGGCCAACCACGACTACTTCACCCGCCTGGGCAAGCTGCTGATCGGCGCCCTCAACGATCTCACCTTCGACGGCCAGGTGTTCCGCGTCGACATGCGCCTGCGGCCGTATGGCGATTCCGGCCCGCTGGTGATGAGCCTGGCGGCACTGGAGAACTACCTGCTGAGCCAGGGGCGCGAATGGGAACGCTACGCCTGGATCAAGGCGCGGGTGATCGCCGGCGATGCCAGCCAGCTGGAGCCGCTGACTCGCCCCTTCGTCTATCGCAAATACCTGGACTACGGCGCCTATGGCGCGATGCGCGACCTGCATGCGCAAATTCGCCGCGAGGTGGCGCGCCGCGACATGGCCGAGAACATCAAGCTGGGGCCGGGCGGCATTCGCGAGGTGGAGTTCATCGCCCAGGTGTTCCAGCTGATCCGCGGCGGGCGCGAGCGCCGGCTGCAGCTGAAAAGCACCCGCGACACCTACGCGGTGCTGGCCGAGCTGCGCCTACTGGAGCCGGACACGGTGGCTGAGCTACTGCAGGGCTATACCTTCCTGCGCAATCTGGAGCACCGGCTGCAATATCTGGACGACCAGCAGACGCAGAACCTGCCCACTAGCGACGAAAACCGCCAGCGCATTGCCACCAGCATGGGTTTTGCCGACTGGCAGGGCTTCATGGACGAGCTGAACCAGCATCGCCGCAAGGTGGCACGCCACTTCGAGCAGGTATTCTTCCTGCCCACCGAAGGCGCCCCGGCACATCCGCTGGAAAGCCTGTGGCGCGACATTGCCGATACCGATGTCGACAGCCAGCTGGCCACACTGGGCTACCAGGACGCCGGCGCGATCCAGGCGCAGCTGCGCAGCCTGAAAGTCAGCCAGCGCTACCAGCAGCTGCCGGATGGCGGCCGCAAGAAACTGGACGCGCTGATGGGGCCACTGATCGAGGTGGCGGCCGGCTTCGACAACCCGGACACCACGCTGTCGCGGGTGCTGACGCTGATCGAGGCGATCAGCCGCCGCTCGTCCTACCTGTCGCTGCTGCAGGAGTACCCGCAGACGCTGCAACGGCTGGCGTCGTTGTGCTCCGCCAGCGCCTGGGTGTCCGGCTACCTGACCCAGCACCCTATCCTGCTGGACGAACTGCTGGACGCGCGCGTGCTGTATGCCACGCCGGACTGGCCACAGTTGGCCGCACAGCTGCAACAGCAGCTGGCCGACTGCCAGGGCGATGTCGAGGCCAAGATGGACGGCCTGCGCCACTTCCAGCACGCGCAGACCTTCCGCCTGGTGGCGCAGGACCTAGCCGGCATGTGGACGCTGGAAGCGCTGTCTGACGAGCTGTCGCGCCTGGCCGACCTGGTGCTGGCCGCCACCCTGCAGCACGCCTGGCAGGACATACCCAAGCGCCACCGCGAGGTGCCTTTGTTCAGCATCATCGGCTACGGCAAGCTGGGCGGCAAAGAGCTGGGCTACGCCTCCGATCTCGACGTGATCTTCCTCTACGACGACGAGCACCCGGACGCCGCCGAGCTGTACTCGCGGCTGGCACGCAAGATGACCACCTGGCTCACCAGCACCACCGCCGCCGGCATTCTGTACGACATTGACCTGCGCCTGCGCCCCAACGGCTCCAGCGGCCTGCTGGTCAGCACCACAGAGGCGTTCCGCCACTATCAGCACCACGATGCCTGGCTGTGGGAGCACCAGGCACTGACCCGCGCCCGCTTTGTCTGCGGCAACGTCGAGATCGGCGCGCGCTTCGACGCCATTCGCGAAGAGGTGCTGTCGCTGCCGCGCGAGCACACCAAGTTGGCCGCAGAGGTGGTCGCCATGCGCGACAAGATGCTGGAGACGCACCCGGCGCGCGAGGACGACGTCAAACACGCGCGCGGCGGCATCGTCGACGTGGAATTCATCGTGCAATACCTGATTCTGGCGCACGCGCACCAGGTGCCGGGGCTGCTGGCCAACAGCGGCAACATCGCGCTGCTGGCCACCGCCGCCGAGGCCGGGCTGGTGCCGGCAACGCTGGCCAACCAGGCACGCGACGCCTATCGAAGCTACCGCCGGCTGCAGCACGCCAGCCGCCTCAACGACGGCAGCAAGGTCAGCCATACGCCGCTGGAGAGCTACCGGCAGGTGCTGGCGCTATGGCTGGCGGTGTTCGGCAGCACTGCCGGCGCGCCGTGAAAGCCGTAACACTTTGCCGGTAGCGACGTTATAATCGCCGCACATTACAAATAACGGGACTTAACGGAGAACTCACCATGTCGATGGCAGATCGCGACGGATTCATCTGGTACAACGGCGAACTCGTGGAATGGCGCAACGCCACTACCCACGTGCTGACCCACACCCTGCACTACGGCATGGGCGTTTTCGAAGGTGTGCGCGCCTACGAAACCGCCAACGGCCCGGCGATCTTCCGCCTGCAGGACCATACCGACCGTCTGTTCCGTTCCGCCAAGATCCTGGGCATGAAGCTGCCGTTCAGCAAGGATCAGATCAACCAGGCCCACCTCGACGTGGTGAAGGCCAACAAGCTGCAGTCCTGCTACTTCCGACCGATGGCCTTCTATGGTTCTGGCAAGCTGGGCGTGGCACCGAAGCAGGACGACGTGCAGGTGATCGTGGCCGCTTGGCCGTGGGGCGCCTACCTGGGCGAGGAAGGCCTGGAACAAGGCATCCGCGTGAAGACCAGCTCCTTCACCCGCCACCACGTGAACATCACCATGTGCAAGGCCAAGGCCAACGGCAACTACATGAACTCCATCCTGGCCAATAACGAAGCCACCGCCGACGGCTACGACGAGGCACTGCTGCTGGACGTGGACGGCTTCGTGGCCGAAGGCTCCGGCGAGAACATCTTCATCATCCGCAACGGCAAGCTGTACACCCCGGACCTGACCAGCGCGCTGGAAGGCATTACCCGCGACACCGTGGTGCAGATCGCCGCCGAAATGGGGCTGCCGATCATCGAGAAGCGCATCACCCGCGACGAGGTGTACAGCGCCGACGAAGCGTTCTTCACCGGCACCGCCGCCGAAGTTACCCCGATCCGCGAGCTGGATCGCCGCGACATCGGCGCAGGCAAGCGCGGCCCGATTACTGCCGAAATCCAGAAACGCTACTTCGACTGCGTAAAAGGCGTCGACAGCAGCAAACAACACTGGCTGACCTACGTCGGCTGATTCGCGACAGCCGATTTACGACTCTCGCGGCGGCCCCGGCCGCCGATTTTCGACCAAACCGAAAGCAAGCTAAGCATGGCTGAACTGAAAGAAAACACCGCCCGCGTCATCGAAGTCAGCGCCAAGGATCTGCCGCTGCACTGCCCGACCCCGGACCAGGTGAAATGGAACTCGCACCCGCGCGTGTACCTGCCCATCATCAAGAATGGCGGCGAAGCGCTGTGCCCGTACTGCGGCACCCAGTACAAGTTTACCGGCCCGTTGCCGCATGGCCATCACTAAGCCATCCATTCAATCGCCCGACTTGAAGGTGTAGCCTTGCTGCACCTTTTTTGCTTCTGTACATGATCAAGAAAATCCTGGTGATCGGCCCTTCCTGGGTTGGCGACAGTGTCATGGCCCAGCCGCTGTACCGGCGCCTGCACGAACGCCACCCCGGTCTGGAGCTGCACGTATTTGCCCCGGCCTGGACACTGCCGCTGCTCTCGCGCATGCCGGAAGTGGCCAAAGCCCACCTCAACCCTTTCGGTCACGGTCAACTGCGGCTGAAGGAACGCTGGAAAGTCGCCCGCCAGCTGCGCACCGAGCGCTTCGACCAGGTGGTGGTGCTGCCCAATTCGCTGAAGGCGGCGCTGATTCCGTTCCTGAGCGGCATCCCGTTGCGCACCGGCTTTACCGGCGAACTGCGCTACGGCCTGCTCAACGACACCCGCGACCTGGACGAGCAGGAGCTGCCCACCATGGTGGAGCGCTTCTGCGCACTGGCAGAAGCGCCGGGTCAGCCGGTGCCGCGGCCGATCCCCCACCCCAGCCTGTCCTCGCGGCTAGAACAGCAGCAGGAAACCGCACGCAAACTCGGCATCGACCTGCAGCAGCCGCTGATCGCCATGTGCCCGGGCGCCGAGTACGGCCCGGCCAAACGTTGGCCGGCACGGCATTTCGCCGAGCTGGCGCGGCGCTATCAGGCCGCCGGCTACCAGGTCTGCCTGTTCGGCTCCGGCAAGGACAAGGAGATCGGCGAGGAAATCGCCAGCCTGTCGCAAGGCGCTGCGGCCAACCTGTGCGGCAAGACCGGCCTGGAAGAAGCCATCGACCTGATCGGCCTGGCCAAGCTGGCGGTGTGCAACGATTCCGGGCTGATGCATGTCGCCGCGGCACTGGATGTGCCGCTGGTCGGCATTTACGGCTCGTCCAGCCCGGACTTCACCCCGCCGCTGAGCAACAAGTCGGTGATCGTGTCGCTGAACATGGATTGCAGCCCGTGCTTCGAGCGCAACTGCCCGTACAAGCACACGCTCTGCCTGGAAAACCTGCATCCGGCACAGGTGTGGCAAGCGGCGGAAGGTCTGCTGCAGCAGACCACCCCACCAGCAACCTTATCGCAAGAATAAACTCATGAAGCGCAACGAACTGCCCGCCACCCCGGAAGAAAACAGCCGTCGCATGGAACTGGTGCGCGCCGCGGCCCGCCTGTTCCGCGACCAGGGCTACGAACGCACCACCGTGCGCGATCTGGGCAACGCGGTCGGCCTGCAGTCGGGCAGCCTGTTCTATCACTTCCGCACCAAGGAAGAGATTCTGGTCGCGGTGATGGCACTGGGCATTACCGCCACCACCGAGCAACTGGCCAGCGCGCTGGCCGGCGCCAAGGACAGCCGCAGCAAGTTGGCCGCATTGTTCCACGTGCACCTGCATTCTCTGCTGGGCGACAACCAGGCCGCGCTGGAAGTGATGCTGTACGAATGGCGCAGTGTGTCCGCTGCCGCCAAGCCCGGGCTGATCGTGCTGCGTGACCGCTACGAAGCACTGTGGCAGCAAGTGCTCGATCAGGCTGCCAGCGACGGCCTGGTCAAACAGGACACCCGGCTGCTACGCCGCACCCTGCTGGGCAGTCTGCACTGGACGGTGCAGTGGTACCGCAATGATGGTGAACTCAGCGTGGCGCAGCTGGCCGAACGCATGCTGGCACTGGTCATACAGGAAAACTGACTTGCCAATGACCGGTGCGTACTCTTGAATGAAGAGGGTTTTGGAGGGTTCATCCATGGCAGCACGCCGGCTTCGCAAGCACGTCTGGGCAGCGCTGGGCTACCTTAGCCTGGGTCTGGGGTTGCTCGGTGCCGTAACACCGCTGCTACCCACCACCGTTTTCATCCTGCTGGCCGCTGCCTGCTTCACCCGCAGCCATCCGCAGCTGGAACAGCGCCTGTTGCAGCACCCGGTGTTCGGCCGCGTCATCCTGGACTGGCGCCAGCATCGCGGCATGCGCCGCAGCGCCAAGCGAGTTGCACTGGGCAGCATGCTGCTTTCCTTTGGCATCAGCATCGCGCTCTGCGCCCAGCAGCCCTACCTGCAGGCCATGCTGGCCCTGCTGTGGTTGAGCCTGAGTGCCTGGATCTTGCACCTGCCCACCCTGCCAGCCGGCCAGTTACCGCCGGCAATCGCCACGTCGCAGTGCGCACTGCGCAAGCTGGGCACCCCGAGCGAGGAGTATCAAGATGGCCACAGTTAACAGTAACTACAACGCTAGCAGCGTGAGCGATGTTGGCCGCAGCCTCCAGCTGGAACGGCAGCAACAGGAGCGCCAGCGCCTGCAAAGCGATCAGGCCGCGACGGAAGCGGCACGGCAGGCCAATATGCGTCAGGGCGAAACGGTACAAACTGCACAGGCCGTCCGTGACAGCGACTCTGCCGCCGCCGTTCGCAATGGCACCAGCAGCCAGAGCACCCGGCAACTGGAAGACAGCCTGCAGGCACAGCTGCTGAATGCCCGCGCCGCCCAGGCCAGCACGGACAGCCGCCCTGCCGCCAGCCAGCAAAACGCCGACCAGCCAAGCGACGAAAGCCGCCGCGACAGCCAGGCCGGCAATCGACAAAACACCACTCAACCTACTCCGCAGCAAGATACTAGCCGCGCAGAACTCAACGCCTACAGCCAGCAAGCCGCCGTGGCACAGTATCAAAGCAGCCAGTCGCTGCTGCAGGACGCCGGCCCCGGCACGGTGCGCACCAGCGTCTGAGTGCCGCTTACGCCCAGGCGTCTATGGTGCGCCCCAGGTTCGGCGGGTTTTCCTGCAAGTTGGCCGCAGGCGCTGGCACGCCCTGCAGCAAAGCCAGCACCGCGGCCTGATCTGTTTGCTGCGCCTGCTTTTGCGCATAGCTGCTTACCGCCAGCTTCACCGCTGCGGCAGCACTGCCATTGATTTCCATCGCTACGCCCCCATTAGTGCAAGACTATCCCGTCATTAGCAACGCTTAATCAGCTTGCCCCCCCACATTATTGCTAAAATAGCGTCCATTCACCGACGCACAGGAAAACGAACATGAGTCAAACTCGTCACTGCCCGCTGTTGATCCTGGGTTCCGGCCCGGCCGGCTACACCGCCGCCGTCTACGCCGCACGCGCCAACCTCAAGCCGGTGCTGATCACCGGCATGGCCCAGGGCGGCCAGCTGATGACCACCACCGACGTGGACAACTGGCCGGCCGATGTGGCCGGCGTGCAGGGCCCGGAGCTGATGGTGCGCTTCCAGCAGCACGCCGAGCGCTTCGGCACCGAGATGATTTTCGACCACATCCACACCGCCAAGCTGGACGAAAAACCGTTCCGCCTGATCGGCGACTCCGGCGAGTACACCTGCGATGCGCTGATCATCTCCACCGGTGCCTCCGCCAAGTACCTGGGCCTGCCGTCCGAACAGGCGTTCTCCGGCAAGGGCGTATCCGCCTGCGCCACCTGCGACGGCTTCTTCTACCGCAACCAGGACGTAGCGGTAGTGGGCGGCGGCGACACCGCCGTGGAAGAGGCGCTGTACCTGGCCAACATCGCCAAGCACGTTACCCTGATCCACCGCCGCGAGCATTTCCGTGCCGAGAAGATCATGGTCGACAAGCTGATGGCCCGCGTGGCTGACGGCAAGATCACCCTGAAGCTGAATGCCAACCTGGACGAAGTGCTGGGCGACGACAGCGGCGTGACCGGCGCGCGTCTGAAATTCAACGACGGCAGCAGCGAAGACTTGGCGGTAATGGGCGTATTCATCGCCATCGGTCACCAGCCGAACACCGACATCTTCAAGGGCCAGCTGGAACTGGATGCAACCGGCTACATCGTGACCCGCGGCGGCCGCGAAGGCAATGCCACCGCCACCAGCGTGCCGGGCGTATTCGCCGCCGGCGACGTGCAGGATCACATCTACCGCCAGGCGATCACCAGCGCCGCCTCCGGTTGCCAGGCCGCCCTGGATGCCGAGCGCTTCCTGGACCACTAAGCCGGCATTGTCTTGAAGTCGCTCAAGGAGCAGCTCAAGCCAGTCAAAGCACAGGCAAGGCCCGCGAGGGTCTTGCCTGTTGCCGTTGCGGCCAACCCCGAGCCGGAGCCGGACTTCCCGGCGCTGATGCGTCACGTGCGACCGCTGAAGCCGGACGGCCGCGTGCAGCACCCGCTGCCGCGCCCCAAACCGCGCCCGCTACGCCAGCCGGCCATCAGCCAGGGTGAGACCGAGCACAACCAGCTGTTTGCACAGATGCTCGGCTGGTTCGAGCCGGCCGATCTCGAGCAGCAGCACCGCCGCCCCGGCATGCCCAGCGGCACGCTGCGCAAACTGCGCGGCGGCCACTGGCCGGTGTGTGCCGAGCTGGACCTGCACGGCCTCGACCGCTTCGAGGCGCACGAGCGGCTGGCGCTGTTCCTGCACCGCGCCCGCCAGCTCGGTCAGTGCGTGCGCATCATCCACGGCAAGGGGCTGAGCTCGCGCGGCGAGCCGGTGCTACCCAAGATGGTGCGCGCCTGGCTGAGCCACCACCCCGACGTGCTGGCGTTCTGCGAGACCGCCAGCCACCAGGGCGGCAGCGGCGCCGTGCTGGCCCTGCTCAAACGTTCATCGTGACAAGGAAACAAACCATGGATACCTGCCCGACCTTTACCGCCCCCGCCACCGGCGGCCAGAGCATCAGCCTGCCCGACGGCCAGCTGACCGTGCTGTACTTCTACCCCAAGGACAACACCCCCGGCTGCACCACCGAGGCCCAGGCCTTCCGTGACCAGCATGCCGCCTTCGCCGCCGCCGGCGCCCGCATCGTCGGCGTTTCGCGCGACAGCCTCAAGTCGCACGAGAACTTCAAGACCAAGTTCGAATTGCCATTTGAATTGCTCAGCGATCCGGAGGAAACTGTATGTAATCTGTTTGCTGTCATGAAGCTGAAAAACATGTACGGCAAACAGGTGAGAGGGATCGAGCGCAGCACCTTCGTCATCGATGGCAGCGGCAAGATCCTTCGCGAATGGCGCGGCCTGAAAGTACCGGGCCATGCAGAAGAAGTGCTTGCGTTCGTGACATCGCTATAAGCGGGGCCACATCCGGTGGGCCCGCCAGCCAAGGGGGCCCTATCATGGCAAGCCGCAAGAAAAGCAAGAACGTCAAACTGTTCGTTCTCGATACCAACGTACTGTTGCACGACCCCACCTGCCTGTTCCGTTTCGAGGAACACGACGTCTTCATCCCCATCATCACCCTGGAAGAGCTGGACACCCACAAGAAGGGCATGTCCGAAGTGGCACGCAATGCCCGCCAGGCCAGCCGCTTTCTTGACGAGATTGTCAGCCAGGCCGGCAACGATATCGTCGACGGCATCGAGCTGAAGAGCGCCAGCCGCGAAGCCGCCACCGGCCGCCTGCTGCTGCAGACCCAGGCCATCCACGCCACGCTGCCGTCCTCGATGCCGGTAGGCAAGGCTGACAACCAGATCCTGGGCATCGTGATGGCGCTCAAGCAGCTGGAGCCGTCGCGCAACGTGATCCTGGTGTCCAAAGACATCAATATGCGCATCAAGGCGCGGGCGCTGGCGCTGGAGGCGGAGGACTACTTCAACGACAAGGTGCTGGAAGACACCGACCTGCTGTACACCGGCATGCGCGAGATCGACCAGACTTTCTGGGACCGCAACGGCAAGGATCTGCAGTCCTGGCAGGAGCATGGCCGCACCTACTACCAGCTCAAGGGGCAGGATGTGCCCGGGCTGATCCTCAACCAGCTGCTGTGGCAGCAGGGCGAGCAGCCGCTGCAGTGCCGGGTGATCAAGCTGGACGGCAAGAGCGCGGTACTGGAAACCCTGCGCGACTACAGCCACCAGAAGAACAATGTGTGGGGCATCACCGCGCGCAACCGTGAGCAGAACTTCGCGCTCAACCTGCTGATGAACCCGGAGGTGGATTTCATCACCCTGCTGGGCCAGGCCGGCACCGGCAAGACGCTGCTGACGTTGGCCGCAGGCCTGGCGATGACGCTGGAGCAGAAGCTGTACAGCGAGATCATCATGACCCGCGTTACCGTACCGGTGGGCGAGGACATCGGCTTCCTGCCCGGCACCGAGGAGGAAAAGATGCTGCCGTGGATGGGCGCGCTGGAAGACAACCTCGACGTGCTCAACAAGACCGAGGATGACAGCGGCGACTGGGGACGCGCCGCCACCCGCGACCTGATCCGCAGCCGCATCAAGGTCAAGTCGCTGAACTTCATGCGCGGACGCACCTTCCTCAACAAGTACCTGATCATCGACGAGGCGCAGAACCTGACGCCCAAGCAGATGAAGACGCTGATCACCCGTGCCGGCCCCGGCACCAAGGTGGTGTGCCTTGGCAACATCAGCCAGATCGACACCCCGTACCTGACCGAGGGTAGCTCCGGTCTGACCTACGTGGTGGATCGCTTCAAGGGCTGGGATCACTCCGGGCACATCACCCTGCAGCGCGGTGAACGCTCGCGGCTGGCCGACCACGCCGCCGAAGTACTGTGAGCGCAGCGCCACTGGAACTGCTGCACGTGGCAGCCAGCGGCGGGGCCAGCGTGGCCCCGCCGCTGTTGTTTGTGCATGGTGCCTACAGTGCGGCCAACTGCTGGCAGCGGCACTTCCTGCCCTGGTTCAGCCAGCAAGGTTACGACTGCTGGGCGCTGAGCCTGCGCGGCCACGGCGGCAGCCCGGGGCGTGATCAGTTGCACAGCTTCGGCATTGCCGACTACGTGGCGGACATGGCCTGGGCTTGCGGCCAACTCCCGCAGCCACCGGTACTGCTGGGGCACTCGATGGGCGGTTTTGTCATTCAGCAGTATGTGCGCCAGCACAGTGCACCGGCCGTCGTGCTGCTGGCCAGCGTACCGCCGGGCGGGCTGGCGCTGGCCACCTGGCGCCTGAGCCTCACCGCACCGGATATCCTGCTCGGCCTCAACCTGTTCCAGCAGGGCAAGTACCAGCCCACGGCGGAGGAGGTGCGCCGCATGCTGTTGTCGCCGGATGTCGAGCCGGCCACCGCACAGTGGCTGGCCAGCCACTGCCAGGTCGAAAGCCAGCGCGCGGTGCTGGACATGAGCTTGACTACCGCGCTGTTTACCCGCCGCCTGCCCTGCCCGGCGCTGTCACTGGTTGGCCGCAACGACCTGCTGGTCAGCCCGCTGGAGGCCAGCTCCGGCGGCCACCTGCTCGGCATCGATACCACCGTGTTGCCCGACCTCGGCCACATGCTGATGCTGGACCGCCGCTGGCCGAGCGTGGCGCAGACCGTGGCCGAGTGGCTGGCACGGCAGTTTGCGGACCGCGGCGTGAGCGGCGGGCAACTTGCCGCCGGCAGCAAGGTTTGCTAGCGTGGCAGCCGTTTTGCATGCCGCAACACCACAACCTTTCTGACAGGAGTACCGATGGCTGGTAGTAGCCTTTTCATGCTGATTGACGATATCGCCACCCTGCTCGACGACGTGGCCGCCATGACCAAGGTAGCGGCCAAGAAAACCGCCGGCGTGCTGGGTGACGATCTGGCGCTGAATGCGCAGCAGGTGTCCGGCATCCGCGCCGAGCGCGAGCTGCCGGTAGTATGGGCGGTGGCGCTGGGCTCGCTGCGCAACAAGGCGATCCTGGTGCCGCTGGCGCTGGCCATCGGCGCGCTGCTGCCGTGGCTGATCACCCCGCTGCTGATGCTGGGCGGCGCCTTTCTGTGCTTCGAGGGCGCGGAGAAACTGGCGCACAAATATCTGCATGCGGCGGAAGAGGAGCAGGAACACAGCGAGCGCCTGGACGCGCTGCAGAATCCGGACATGGACATGGTGGCGTTCGAGCGCGAGCGCATCAAAAGCGCCGTCACCACCGACTTCATCCTGTCGGCCGAGATCATCGCCATCGCCCTGGGCACGGTGGCGACGCAGCCATTCGGCACCCAGCTGGCGGTATTGACCGGCATTGCCCTGGTGATGACCGTGGGGGTATACGGGCTGGTGGCGGCCATCGTCAAACTGGACGATGCGGGGCTGTACCTGGCGCAGAAACCGCAGGCGGCCAGCCAGGCCGTTGGCCGCATGCTGCTGAATGCCGCGCCACCGCTGATGCGGCTGCTGTCGGTCGCCGGCACGGTGGCGGTGTTCCTGGTGGGAGGCGGCATTCTGGCGCACGGCCTGCCTACCGTGCACCACGCCATCGAGGCCGCTGCGGCCAACCTTGGCGGCGTCCTGGCCGACATGGTACCCGGCCTGCTCAACGGCCTGTTCGGCCTGGCGGTCGGCCTGCTGCTGGTACTGCTGCTAACGCTGTTCTCGCGGCTGCGCGTCGGCCTGAAAGCCTGAACGCAGGGCAAATGAAAAAACCCGGGCCAGCCCGGGTTTTTTCATGCTGCTGACGGCGCTAATCGTCGTCGTCCGTCAGCCAGGACGGTTTGCGCTTTTCCAGAAATGCGCTCACCCCTTCGCGCTGCTCGTCGCTGCCCATCAGCTCCAGAAACGCGGCTTTTTCCTGTAGCAGCTGCCGCTCCAGCGTGCATTGCTGGCTGCCTTCGATCAGGCGCCGTGCGGCCAACACCGCCGAGCGCCCCTGCCGCGACACTTTGCCGGCCAGGCTCACCGCCATGATCTTGGCCAGCCCGGCATCCACCACCTCTTCCACCAGGCCGATGCGCAACGCCAGCTCGGCATCGACGCTCTCGCCGCCCAGAATGATGCGTTTGGCCCACGGCACGCCCACCCGGTCCGCCAGCGCCTTGGTGCCGCCGGCACAGGGAATCAGCCCCACCGACGCCTCCGGCAGGCCCAGCTGCGCGCCGCGCTCCGCCACGATGTAGTCACAGGCCAGCGCACACTCCAGGCCGCCGCCCAGCGCATAGCCATTGATGGCCGCCACTGTCACGCCGTGAAACTGGCGGATGCTGTTGAACGCCAGCGCAAAGGCATCAGCCACCCGCCCGGCCAGCGGATTGGTGCCGTTGGCAAACAGCTGCAGATCGGCGCCGGCGGAGAAGAATTTTTCCCCGGCCCCGGTCAGTACCACCGCGTTCACCTGCTGGTCGGCGTCCAGCGCGTCCATCGCCGCGGCCAGTGCCTGCAGCGATTCCAGCGTCCAGACGTTGGCCGGCGGATTGTTGATGGTGACAATCGCCGACTGCCCGAGATGTTCGATCACGATTTGATTGTTCATGTCTGCTTGCTCCCAACCCTGCCTCCCTGCCACGCAAGCAAGGTGCAGTTGATGCTACGTGACCGGCATACCAATCGACACCGTTCAAGGCGTGCCATTCTGTGGCCAAATGATAAGTTTATCTAGCTATAACGATGGACTATCCCCCTGTTTTTTCAAGGTATCGCTTAGAAATAAGGCCGAATGCATTAATAATTTAATTGCATAGCCATTTGACCTAAAAAGCACCAAATTTCCGCGCTGCAGCACCACTGCTACAATGCCGCTTTCCCTCGCCGGCCTTCGTCATGCTGGAAATCAGTCTGCTCTCGCTTTTTCTTACCGGTCTGCTGGGCGGCGTGCACTGCCTTGGCATGTGCGGCGGCATCGTTACCGCCATTTCGGTGACCGGGCGCGGCAATAAGCCGCTGTTGCTGCTGGGCTACAACCTGGGCCGCCTGGCCAGTTATGTCGCCATCGGTGCGCTGCTGGGCGGGCTGGCGCAGTGGGGCGTGGCACAGGCGGATTTCCGCCCGTTGCAGCTGGCGCTGTTTGCTGCGGCCAACGTGCTGCTGATCCTGCTCGGCCTGTATCTGGCCGGGCTGTCCGGCGCCGTCACCCGCATCGAGAAGCTGGGCCAGCCGCTGTGGCGCAGTCTGCAGCCGCTTACACGCCGCCTGCTGCCCTTGCGCCATGGCTGGCAGAGCGTGCTGGTCGGCGCAGTGTGGGGCTGGGTGCCGTGCGGCCTGGTGTACACCGCCAGCCTGTCGGCACTGGCCAGCCAGAGCGCGGCCAGCGGCGCGCTGGTGATGCTGAGCTTCGGTCTTGGCACCCTGCCCAACCTGCTGCTGATGGGCGCCTTTGCCAGCAAGCTCGGGCAGTGGAAGCAACAACGGCCAGTTCGCCTGCTGGCGGGACTGACCGTCAGTGCCATGGGGGCATGGCATTTACTGCAGTTGCTGCTTAACGCATCGCGCTGAGTAGGGTGTCGACGTTGCTGCGGAACAGCTGCAAGTAGCTGCCGGCCTTGCCGTCACTGGACAGCGCATCGGCATACAGCTTGCCGCCCACTTTCACCCCGGCTTCATTGCTCAACTGCTGCAGCAGACGCTTGTCGGCCATATTCTCGAAGAACACCGCCTTCACCTGCTCTTTCTTGACCTGCAGGATCAGCCGCGCCACCGCCTTGGCCGAAGCCTCCGCTTCGGTGCTGATGCCTTGCGGCGCCATGAAGCGGATCTGGTAGCGCGCCGCCAGGTAGCCGAAGGCCTCGTGCGAGGTCAGTACCTTGCGCCTGGCGGCCGGCACGGTAGCGAACTGCTGCGCCGCCCAGGCATCCAGCGCCTTGAGCTTGGCCTTGTAGGCATCGGCGCGCAGGCGGAAATAGCCGGCGCCGGCCGGGTCGGCCTTGGCCAGGCCATCGGCGATGGCGTCGGCGTACAGCATCACGTTCTGCGGGTTGTGCCAGGCATGCGGATCGACGCTGCCATGCTCATGGCCGTCATGCTCGTGATGGCCTTCTTCTTCCGCTGTGGCCAACGCTTTCACCTTGCCGCCGGCAGTCACCGTCAGTCCCTTGAAACCGGCGGCGCGCGACATGCGCGGCATCCAGCCTTCAAAACCCAGGCCACTGACCACGAACACCTTGGCTGCGGCCAACTTCTTTACATCGGCCGGCGCCGGCTGGAACACATGCGCATCCTGATCCGCGCCCACCAGCGACTGCACCTCTACCTTGTCGCCACCGATTTCACGGGTGATGTCGGCCACGATGCTGAAGCTGGCCACCACCGGCACCTTGGCCACGGCGAATAACGGCGACAGCAACAGCGCTGCCGCAATGAACTTGCGCATTGAAAACTCCTAGTTGGTGAGATGGCGTGAGCGGAACAGCCGCGGCAGCAGCCCGCCGCGCGGCGCCAGCAGCATGGACAGCAGGTAGGCGATGCCGGCCAGCAGGATGATGGCCGGGCCGGACGGCAGCTCGGCGTGATAGGACAGCAGCAGACCGCCCACCGCCGACAGGCCGGCGATCAGCAGCGCCACCAGCAGCATGCCGCCCACCGAGGACGCCCACAGCCGCGCGGCGATGGCCGGCAGCATCATCAGCCCCACCGACATCAGCGTGCCCAGCGCCTGGAAGCCGGCCACCAGGTTCAGCACCACCAGCAGCAGGAACAGCAGGTGCCACAAGCCGCCACGGGCGCCGATGGCGCGCATGAACACAGGGTCCAGGCTTTCCAGCAGCAGCGGCCGGTAGATGGCCGCCAGGGTCAGCAGGGTGACGCTGGCGACGCTGGCCACCAGCAGCAGCGCGGCATCGTCCACCGCCAGCACCGAACCAAACAGCAGGTGCATCAGGTCGACATTGCTGCCGCTCTTGGAGACCAGCAGCACCCCCAGCGCCAGCGACAACAGGTAGAAGCCGGCAAAGTTGGCGTCTTCCCTCACCTCGGTGTAGCGGGTGGCGAGGCCGGCCAGCAGTGCCACCAGCACCCCGGCGACAAAGCCGCCGGCACTCATCGCCGGCAGGCTCAGCCCGGCCAGCAGGTAGCCCACCGCCGCCCCCGGCAGCACCGCGTGGCTCATGGCATCGCCCATCAGGCTCATGCGGCGCATCACCAGCAGCAGGCCCACCGGCGCACTGCCCAGCACCAGCGCCAGGCAGCCGACCAGTGCGCGGCGCATGAAGGCGAAATCGGCAAACGGTGCAATCAGCACCTCGTGCAAGCTCATGGGCGGGCTCCTTGGCCATCCACCGCGCACACCGGGGCATTGGCCTGCCAGTGGGCGGCGGTTTCGCTGGCGCGTTTCAGGTTACTGTCGGTCAGCACCGTATCGGTGGCACCCCAGGCCACCACCTCGCGCGCCATCAGTAGCGTCTGCGGGAAAAAGGCGCGCACCTGTTCGTAGTCGTGCAGCACGGCAATCACGGTGCGGCCTTCCTCCTGCCAGCGCCGCACCAGCGCCAGCAGATCGAAGGTGGTGCGCGCGTCCACCGCGTTGAACGGCTCGTCCAGCAGGATCAGCCGCGCGTCCTGCACCAGGATGCGGGCGAACAGCACGCGCTGGAACTGGCCGCTGGACAACGCCGCCACCGGATGCAGCGCGAAGTCCTCCAGCCCGACGCTCACCAGCGCGTTCCAGCTGACCTCATCCAGCTTGCGGCCAACCCGGCCGAACAGGCCGCTCTGGCGCCAGTGGCCGCTGCTGACCAGGTCGATCACCGACACCGGCAGGCTACGGTCGATCTCCGACTGCTGCGGCAGGTAGGCGATGTCCTTGCGGCCGAAGCCGTCGAAGCGCACCTCGCCGCTGTCCGGGCGGATGGCACCCATGATGGTTTTCAGCAGTGTGCTCTTGCCGGCGCCGTTGGGGCCGAAAATGGCGGTGGCCTGCCCCGGAGCAAAGCGGCCGCTCACATGGTGAACGGCCGGATGGCGCTGGTAGGACACGGTAAGGTTATGCAGCGAGATCAACTTTCCCCTCCCAGCGCCCACAGCACCAGCGCCCACAGCAGCAGCAGCAGGCCGGCGGCCAGCAGCAGGCGCTGCCCGGCCGACATGGCCAGCAGGCGCCAGCGCGGCAGATGGCTGTCGTCGCCGGCGGCATGTGGGTGCGGGTGGGAGTGGGCATGTTCGTGTTCGTGTTCGTGCTCGTGATGGTGGTGATGCTGCGCCATGTCAGTCCTGCGACCAGGGTTCGATGCAGGCACGCAGCGCGGCCTCGATGGCGGCGGCATCCAGCCCGTCGGCAATCAGCTCGAAGCGGTTGTCACGGCGCCACGCCACCTGGTTGGCCGCCCAGCGGCCCTCGGTCCAGTTCAGCCACAGCCAGGTGTCCATGACCTGGAACACGCCCTTGGCGCGCACCAGACCAGCCACCCGCTGCGGCAGTGTGTCGAAAAACTCGGTCAGCGCTTCGCCGGAGAATGCCGTACCGGCCGGAAAGGTCCAGCCCTGCGACTGCCAGCCCGGCGCGTCATCCTTGCGCACCGAGGGGCGGTACTGTGGCTTGGGCGCCAGCGCGGCGTCCAGCCACACCGGGCTGGCCGCACCGTGGTGGATTTCCGCCACCAGCGACTTGGGCGGGAACAGCCCGGCCGCCTTGTCGCGGTATGCGGCCAACGTGTCGGCGTCGGCGAGGTCGCTCTTGGTGGCCAGCAGCACGTCGGCCACCATCACCTGGTCGCGGTACAGCGGCTGGCGGAAGTAGTCGTTGTTCACAAACTGGCGCGGGTCGACCAGCGTCAGCACCGCACCGACTTCCAGCGCGTTGCCCAAGGGCTCGGTGCGCAGTTCGTCGATCAGCCCGGCGGCGTGAGCCAGGCCGCTGGCCTCGATGATCAGCCGGTCCGGTTTCTCGCGGCGCAGCAGGTTGGCCACCGTCACCGTCATCTGCGGCCCGGCCACGCAGCACAGGCAGCCGCCGGCGATCTCGGCCACCGGCAGCTCGCCGTCGTCCAGCACGGCGCCGTCGATGCCGATCTCGCCGAACTCGTTGACGATGATTGCCCACTTTTCGTCGCGCGGACGGTGGCTGATCAGGTGGCGCAGCGCGGTGGTCTTGCCCACCCCCAGAAAGCCGGTCAGTACATTGACGCGGGTTTTTTTCATGCTTGGCATCCTTGGCAATGTCCCGTCAACAGCAGGTTTTGCGGCGCAATGGCGAAGCCCTCGCCACCGGCCTGCTCGCGCAGCAGCGCCAGCATCGGCGTGGCATCCAGCTCCTGCACGCGGCCACACTGGCTGCACACCAGGATCAGTCCCTCGTGGCTGCAGCCGACATGCCGGCACACGATGTAGCCGTTCAGCGCATCCACCTTGTGCAGCAGGCCGCTGGCCACCAGGAAATCCAGCGCGCGGTACACGGTGGGCGGCGCGGCAATGCCGCGCTGCCGCTGCAGGTCGGCCAGCACCTGGTAGGCCTTCACCACGCCGTCGTAACCCAGCACCAGTTCCAGCACCTGGCGACGCAAGCTGGTGAGCTTCACGCCCTGCTGCTGGCAGTGCCGATCGGCGGCCTCGAGAAAACAGGCTGTATCCATTTCACGGAACCGGGTCATTAAAATAGGAAGAATTCACGAATGTTACGGTATAACAAAACACTTAACAAGGCTTAATAATTCCGGACTCGTCATGACGGCGGCCTGTGTTACGCTGCCGGGCATCATTGATCTGCTATCGTCCCGGAGTTCGCCATGCACAAGTTGCTTGTAATCGCCTGCTGTTTTGCCACATTCAACACCGCGCTGGCCGCCGACCCCATCACCTCGCGCCAGGAAGTGTTCAAGCAATACAAGAAGACCGTGGGCGCCATGGGCAAGATGGTCAAGGGCGACACCGCGTTTGATCAGGCGGAGTTTGCCAAGTTGGCCGCACACATGGACGAACTGGCGCAGCAGCCGTGGCAGTACTTCACCCCGGGCAGCGACAAGGGCAAGACGGATGCCAAGCCGGAAATCTGGTCCAAGCCGGCCGAGTTCAAGGCCGCGGCCGACAAGCACAAGGCCGAAGTCGCCAAGATGAAAGCCGTGGCCGCCCAGGCCAGCGGCCTCAACGATGTCAAAGCGCAGTTCGGCGCCATGCAGCAGACCTGCAAAGCCTGTCACGACCAGTTCCGCGCCGACTGATCCGCCGCTGCGGGCCCGCCAGCACCGGCCCGCTTGCCTTGACCGCGAAAGCGATTACACTCGCGCGGTCAAAAACCGTTTTCCGCCTCAACTGCTTCCCGCCCCATTGCCATCATGAAAAAAAGCACCACCGCCCTGATCCTGGCCCTGCTGTGCAGCAGCGCACTGGCCAGCCCCGGCGAAGATCGCCAGAAAAGCTTCAAGAAGGTTCTGCTCAGTTTCGAGCCCATCGGCGTGATGCTGCGCGACGGCCCGTTCCGCCAGGATCAATTCATCAAGCATGCCGACGCCCTGAAAGCCGCGGCGCCGGCGCCATTCACGCTGTTCAAGCCGAACAGCATCGACGACGTCAGCCGCGCCAAGACGGAAATCTGGAGCCAGCCGGCCAAGTTCAAGGCCGAGCAGGACAAGTTCCTGCTGGCGGTCAATGCGCTGCAGGCCGGCGCGCGCAGCGACGATCTGGCGGCGGTGCGCATCAAGTACAGTGCGGTCGCGCAAAGCTGCAAAAGCTGTCACGACGGTTTCCGCGGCCCGAAGAAGTAATCACACCTTGGCCGCATGAAAAAAGGCATGCCCGCAGGCATGCCTTTTTGTTGGGCGCCGCGCCGGCTAGACCAGCGCCAAGCCCCCCAGCACCACCGCTGCCACCACCGCCAGCAGCAGCAGCGCCAGCCAGGGCGAGGCGAATGCTGGTTGCGCCACCGGCTGCGCCACCTCCTTGTGCCCGGTCAGCATCGGTTTCACCAGGTTTTCCCGCCGCAGCACGCGATAGCCGATGATGGCCAGCAGGTGCACGCACACCAGGCCCAGCAGCACATTGAACCACGCCGCATGCCACTCGCTGACCTGCTCCGCCAGCTCGCTGTCCAGCAGCTTGGCCAGCGGGCCGTCGAAGGTGTAGCTGTCCTGATCCACGGCGAACAGGCCCAGCCCCAGCTGCACCAGCAATGCGGCCAACAGCGCCAGCACCATCAGCGCCCCCAGCGGGTTGTGGCCGACGCCATCATGTTCACCGCGCAGGTAGCGCAATATCGCCGCCGGCCCGCGCACAAACTGGCTGAAACGTGCGGTCTGGCTACCCAGCACACCCCACAGCAGGCGGAACAGTACCAGTACCAGCAGCGCCACGCCGGCACGGGTATGCCACAGCAGCAGCCCGCTTTCCGCGCTCCACCACATCAACCCAAACAGGGCCACCAGCAGCCAGTGGAACAGCCGCGTCGGCAGATCCCAAACCTTCACCCGATAATTCATCACCCAGCTCCATGTCATTGCCACGCCCGGCATTTTACCCGCGCCGCGATGCCCGCCAACAGCAAAGCGGTAACGAATGTTGCGCCGCAAATGCCGGGGCGGCCGGCCGGCAAAATCGGCTAGAATAGCCGCTTTGTCGCCATTGCCCGCCAAGGCTGGCACCGCACCAACCCTAGGAGAATTTTCAAGATGCACCAGTCCGCCCTTATCCAGGATCTGCAAGCCCGTGGCCTGATCGCGCAACAAACCGACGCGGCAGCCCTCGACGAACTGCTGACCAAGGAAAGCGTGACCCTGTATTGCGGCTTCGACCCGACCGCGGACAGCCTGCATCTTGGCCACCTGGTGCCGGTACTGGTACTGAAGCGCTTCCAGCAGTTCGGCCACCAGCCCATCGCCCTGGTGGGCGGCGCCACCGGCATGATCGGCGACCCCAGCTTCAAGGCCGCCGAGCGCAAGCTCAACACCCCGGACGTGATCGCCGGCTGGGTGGACAAGATCCGCGGCCAGGTGTCGCCGTTCCTGTCGTTCGAGGGCGCCAACGCCGCCATCATGGCCAACAACTACGACTGGTTCGGCGGCATGGGCGCGCTGGAGTTCCTGCGCGACATCGGCAAGCATTTCTCGGTCAACCAGATGATCAAGAAAGAGTCGGTGCAGCAGCGCATCAACCGCGAAGACCAGGGCATCAGCTACACCGAGTTCAGCTACAGCCTGCTGCAGGGCTACGACTTTGCCGAACTGTACAAGCGCCACGGCTGCGTGCTGCAGATCGGCGGCTCCGACCAGTGGGGCAACATCACCGCCGGCACCGACCTCACCCGCCGCCTGCACCAGCAGCAGGTATACGGTCTGACCCTGCCGCTGGTCACCAAGGCGGACGGCACCAAGTTCGGCAAGACCGAATCCGGCGCCATCTGGCTGGATGCCAAGAAGACTTCGCCGTACGCGTTCTACCAGTTCTGGCTGAACACCGCCGATGCCGACGTGTACAAGTTCCTGCGCTACTTCACCTTCCTGTCCATCGCCGACATCGACGCCATCGAGCAGCAGGACAAGAACAGCGGCGGCAAACCGGAAGCGCAGCGCATCCTGGCCGAGCAGGCGACCGCGCTGGTGCATGGCGAGGCGGCGGTGGCGGCGGCACAGCGCATCAGCGCCAGCCTGTTCTCCGGCAGCGTGACTGACCTCACCGAATCCGACCTTGCGCAACTGGCGCAGGACGGCATGCCCAGCATCCAGCTGCCGCGCGACAATGCCGGCCTGATCGACACCCTGGTGGCCGGCGGCCTGGCCAAGTCCAAGTCCGAAGCGCGCACCTTCATCCAGAGCGGTGCGGTAAGCATCAACGGCAGCAAGGCCGACAGCCTGGAACACCAGATCGGCGACGGCGAGCGCCTGTTCGGCCAGTACAGCCTGCTCAAGCGCGGCAAGAAGAACCACACCCTGGTGTGCTGGCAGTAACGCCACACTGCGGCCAACGTTGGCCGCACACAACCCAAAGGCAAGCGCTGGCGCTTGCCTTTTTTATCGTCCGGGCAAATTATTTTGCAATCCGGGCGCAACGCGCCGTAACACGCGCCAGCCGCACCACGACAGCAGAGCGCCATTGTCCGAAAAGCCACTATTCATTTCATGTGCATGTGGCTATAACGCACAATGACATGGGCAATAATGCATAAAAAGCACATAGCCCAGCCACGAAACAGCATCGCCACACTGCCCATGCCACCGCGCACGGGCCGACCAGCGCACCGGCCGCCACCGCCGGGCCTTGCCACGTGAAAGGTGATTCGACCCATGCGCCAACACCCCACCCGCAACTCATCGCACCTGCTGGGCATTGTCTGGCCGTTCATCGTGGTGGCACTGCTGCAGGCGGCCATCAGCGGCGTGAGCCTGAATGTGATGTCCAGCGTGCGCGCCTATGTCAGCGGCGAAAGCCTGTGGTCCAAGGCCCAAAAAGACGCCATCTACTACCTCAAGCTGTACGCCGATACCCGCGACATCAACTACTACCAGCAATACCAGCGCGCCATCGCCATTCCGCTGGGCGATCACGAGGCCAGACTGGCGCTGGATCGCGCGGAGCCGGACCTGGCCCGTGCCGAGGCCGGCTTTCTGCAAGGCGGCAACCACCCGCAGGACATCCCGGGGCTGATCTGGCTGTTCCGCAACTTCCGCCACTTCAGCTACCTGGAAACCGCCATCAACCACTGGAGCACCGGCGACCGCCTGGTGCTGCAGCTCACCCAGATCGCCGAGCAGATGCACCACGGCCTCGGCCGGCAGCAGGCCAGCACCGCGGACGTCGCCCGCTGGGCACTGCAGATCCAGCAGATCAACGCGCAGGTCACCCCGATTGAAAAAGCCTTCTCCGACACCCTGGGCGAAGGCTCCCGCTTCATCCAGCTACTGCTGCTGGCGGCCAACCTTACCACCGCCAGCATCCTGATCCTGCTGGCGGCACTGCGCACCGGCAAGCTGCTAAGCCAGCGCCGCTCGTTCGAGGCTGCACTGGATGCCGAAAAGGAACGCGCCCAGGTCACCCTGGCCTCGATCGGCGACGCCGTGATCACTACCGACGAAACCGGCTTCATCTCCTACATGAACCCGGCCGCCGAACAGCTCACCACCTGGCTGGACGAGCAGGCGCGCGGCCTGCCGCTCACCTCCATCTTCCGCATCATCGACGAACATTCGCCGCAGAACGACTGGCGGCTGATCGACCAGATCCTGGCCGGCGAGTGCAGCGACGGCAATCTGCACGCCCAGCTGATGGTGCGGCTGGACGGCAGCGCCATCGCGGTATCGCTGGTGGCGGCCCCCATTCACAGCAACAACCGCATCAGCGGCGCCGTGCTGGTGCTGCACGACATGACGCGCGAACGGCAGTACGTGGCCAACCTGTCCTGGCAGGCTACCCACGACGCCCTCACCGGCCTTGCCAACCGCCGCGAGTTCGAACACCGGCTGGAGCAGGCACTGGGCAAGCTGGAGCAGCACAGCGGCCAACATGCCGAGCATGCGCTGATGTTCCTCGACCTGGACCAGTTCAAGGTGGTGAACGACACCTGCGGCCACGCCGCCGGCGACGAACTGCTGCGCCAGATCTGCACCCTGCTGCAGCAACAGCTGCGCGATGGCGACACCCTCGCCCGGCTGGGCGGCGACGAATTCGGCATCCTGCTGGAACACTGCCCGGCACTGCCGGCCGAGCAGATTGCCGAAGCGCTGCGCCAGACCGTGCAGGATTTGCACTTCGTGTGGCAAGGTCACCCGTTCAATGTCAGCGTCAGCATCGGCCTGGTGCACATCAACCACGCCATGACCACCCTGGCCGAAGCGCTGCGCGCCGCCGACGTCGCCTGCTACATGGCCAAGGAAAAAGGCCGCAATCGGGTGCAGATCTACCATGCCGACGATTCTGAGCTGTCGCTGAAATTCGGCGAGATGGCCTGGGTGCAGCGCATCCATCTGGCACTGGAGGAAAACCGCTTCTGCCTGTATGCGCAGCAGATTGCGCCGCTTGGCGACACGCTGGAAGCCGGCGCCCATATCGAATTGCTGCTGCGCCTGCATGATGAATTCGGCCGGCTGGTGCCGCCGATCAGCTTCATCCCCGCCGCGGAACGCTACGGTCTGATGCCGCTGATCGATCGCTGGGTGGTGCAGAATGCCTTTACCATCCTGGCGGCGCGGCAACGCTGCGGCAAACCGGAAGCCATCACCACCTGCGCCATCAATCTGTCCGGCACCACCATCGGCGACGATGCCTTCCTTGACTTCCTTCGCGATCAGTTCCGCCTGCACGCCGTCGTGCCGCACACTATCTGCTTTGAAATCACCGAGACCAGCGCCATCGCCAACCTCAGCGATGCCATCCACTTCATCACCGAGCTGCAGAAGATCGGTTGCCGCTTCTCGCTGGACGATTTCGGCTCCGGCATGTCCTCGTTCAGCTACCTGAAGCACCTGCCGGTGGACTATCTGAAAATCGACGGCAGCTTCGTGAAGGACATGCTGGACGACCCGATAGACCACGCCATGGTCTCGGCCATCAACCACATCGGCCATGTCATGGGCAAGCGCACCATTGCCGAATTTGTGGAAACGCCGCAGATCATGCAGGCGGTGGCGGCGCTGGGCATCGATTACGCGCAAGGCTACGCCATCATGCGGCCGCAGCCGTTTACCTGCGAATGCGAAGTGCAGCACCAGTTTCAGCGCAACTGCCTGCCCGCCCCCGCCGTCACACCACAAATCGACCCGCTGCAGCAAGACCTGCAGGCCACCAGCAAAGGAAGCCTTTAGTGAATGATTTTCAGCGCCAGGGCCCGCTGCGCGACCCCGCCAGCTACCCGCAATGGACGCAGCAATTGCTCAGGCAGTGCCAGCCGGCCAAACAGCAGGTCGTGGCGCACGAGCTGTTCCGCCGCATGGCTGCCGGCACACTGAGCCAGCCGGCCATGCGCCTGTTCCTGCTCGGCACCTGGCCGGTGATCGAGCAGTTCCCGCTGTACATGGCGCAGAACCTGCTGAAGACCCGCGCCGGCCGCCAGCGTGGCGAAGACCTGGCACGCCGCTATCTGGTGCGCAACATCCGGGTGGAGCAGAACCACGCCGACTACTGGCAGGCGTGGGCGGAGTGCTACGGCATTACCATGGCGGAACTGCAGGCGCAGCAAGTACCGCCGGAGATGCACGCGCTCAGCCACTGGTGCTGGCATTGCAGCGCCAACGACGAACTGCTGCTGGCGATGGCCGCCACCAACTACGCGATCGAAGGCGCGACCGGCGAATGGTCGCAGCTGGTCTGCGCCAGCGGGCGCTACGAGGCATCACTGCCGGAGGCGCGGCGCAAGCGCGGCATGAAATGGCTGAAACTGCATGCCCATTACGATGACGAGCACCCGTGGGAGGCACTGAACATCATCTGCACGCTGGCCGGCGAACAGCCATCCAGCTGCCTGCAATACCAGCTGCAGGCCGCCATCAGCAAAAGCTACAGCTATATGCAGCTCATTCTCGACCGCTGCCTGCAGCTGGATAGCGACAACCGGCACGCCAGGCATGCGGCCAACGTTTGCCTGACTGGCAGCAAATAAAAAAGCCGGGGAGCAACCCGGCTTTTCTGTGCAGCGCGACGAGGTGATTACACCACGCCGGCCTCGTGCGCCTGCACGTCGGCATGATAGCTGGAGCGCACCATCGCCCCCACCGCGGCATGCTTGAAGCCGATCTGGTACGCCTTGTTCTCGAACGCCTTGAACAGGTCCGGGTGCACGTAGCGCAGCACCGGCAGGTGGCTGTCGGTCGGCTGCAGGTACTGGCCGATGGTGATCATGTCGATGTTGTAAGCACGCATGTCGGCCATCACTTCGTACACTTCCTCGTCGGTTTCGCCGAGGCCGACCATGATGCCGGACTTGGTCGACACCTCCGGGCACAGCTTCTTGAAGTCTTGCAGCAGCTGCAGCGAGTGCAGGTAATCCGCCCCCGGACGCGCCTGCTTGTACAGCCGCGGCGCGGTTTCCAGGTTGTGGTTCATCACGTCCGGCGGGGTCTTGCTGAGGATGTCCAGTGCGATGTCCAGGCGACCGCGGAAGTCCGGCACCAGCACTTCGATCTGGGTTTGCGGCGACAGCTTGCGAATCTCGCTGATACAGTCGGCAAAGTGCTGGGCACCGCCGTCGCGCAGGTCGTCGCGGTCCACCGAGGTGATCACCACGTACTTGAGCTTGAGCGCGGCCACGGTCTCGGCCAGGTGCTTCGGCTCGTTCGGGTCCAGCGGGTTCGGGCGGCCGTGGCCGACGTCACAGAACGGGCAGCGGCGGGTGCAGATGTCGCCCATGATCATGAAGGTGGCGGTGCCCTTGCTAAAGCACTCGCCGATGTTCGGGCAGGTGGCTTCCTCACACACGGTGTGCAGCTTCTGCTCGCGCAGGATCTGCTTGATCTCGTTGAAGCGCTGGCCGTTCGGCAGCTTGGCGCGGATCCACTCCGGCTTTTTGAGCTTTTCGTCCAGCGGCACGATCTTGATCGGGATGCGCGCGGTCTTGTCGGCGCCCTTGTGCTTTACGCCGGCCTGGTTGTCCAGTTTCATGCAGTCTCCTTCATCACCGTCAGGTTGCGCTCCAGGTGCGGCAACAACTTCTCGGCAGTTTGCGCCACGGTAAGCGATACACCGTGATTCTTCAATTGGGTCACCCTGAGGCCGGCATAGCCGCAGGGATTGATCCAGCTGAACGGGGTCAGATCCATGTCCACGTTCAGGCTCAGGCCGTGATACACCGCACCGTTCTTGATGCGCAGCCCCAGCGAGGCGATTTTCTCGCCGGCCACGTACACACCGGGCGCATTCACGTCGCCGTAGGCTTCGATACCGCATTCGGCCAGCAGGTCGATCACCGACTGCTCGATACGGCGTACCAGTTCGCGCACGCCGATGCCCATGCGTTTGAAGTCGATCATCAAATACACCACCAGCTGGCCGGGGCCGTGGTAGGTCACCTGCCCGCCGCGGTCGCACTTCACCACCTCGATGCTGCTGGGCATGATCAGGTGCTCGGGCTTGCCGGCCAGGCCCAGGGTATACACCGGCGGGTGCTCCAGGCACCACAGTTCGTCCGGGGTGTCCGCGCCGCGCTGCTCGGTGAACGCCTGCATGGCGTGCCAGGTCGGGGTGTATTCCACCTGGCCCAGGTATTTGACGATGCGACTCATGGCAGCCTTACAGCACCCACTTCACCAGCGCGTGGCCGGTCAGCGAGCGGTAGATGTTGTCCAGGTGCTCGCGCGAGGTGGCGGTCACGGTGATGGTCAGCGATACGTACTTGCCGCTGGAACTGTCGCGCGAGGCAATGTGCGCGTGCTCCAGGTCCGGCGCGTGCACACGCACCACTTCAAACATGATGAGCTGGAAATCCGGGTGACTCTCGCCCATCACCTTGATGGGAAAGCGGCAGGGAAACTCCAGCACGTCATTGATATCGATTGCTTGCTTGCTCATGTTACTTCCTGTCCTGCAAAAGGTTGGCCGCATCCGGGGCCGGCATGCCCCACTAGATGCGGCCAAATGTGGGAATTACCAGCCCAGCCAGAGCTTGATGCTATCCCACAGGCGGCTGATGAAACCACCCTCTTCCACGCCCTGCAGCGCGACGACCGGTTTTTCCGACAGCACCTTGCCATCCAGCGACACGGTCAGCTTGCCCACCTGCTGGCCCGGCTTCACCGGCGCGATCAGCGGCTGCACCGTGCTCAGCTCGGCCTTCAGGTGGCCGGACTGGCCGCGCGGCACCGTGGCGTACACGTCACGGGCAAAGCCCACCGGCAGCTGCTTGCTGGCGCCCTTGTACACCGCGATCTCTTTCACGGCCTTGCCGGCAGCATACAGTTTCGGGGTCTCGAAGAACTGCAGCGCGTAGTTCAGCAGCTTGCTGCTTTCCACCGCGCGCGCTTCCTCGCTGGCGGTGCCCACCACCACCGATAGCACGCGACGGCCGTCACGCTTGCTGGAAGCGATCAGGTTGTAGCCCGCCGAATCGGTGTGCCCGGTCTTCATGCCGTCCACGTTCGGGTCGCGGTACAGCAGCAGGTTGCGGTTCGGCTGGGTGATGTTGTTGTACGCGAACGACTTGATCGAGTAGATCGGGTAGTACTGCGGGAAGTCGCGAATGATGGAGGTCGACAGTGTCGCCAGGTCACGCGCCGTGGTGTAGTGCTGCGGATCCGGCAGGCCGGTGGCATTGCGGAAGCTGGTGGCGGACATGCCCAGGCGCTTGGCTTCGGCGGTCATCATCTGCGCGAACACTTCCTCGCTGCCGGCAATGGCTTCGGCCAGCGTCACGCAGGCATCGTTGCCTGATTGCACGATCATGCCCTTGATCAGGTCATCGACCTTGGCCGGCACTTTCGGGTCCAGGAACATGCGCGAGCCTTCCTGCTTCCAGCCGTGCTGGGACACAGTCAGCATCTGATCCAGCGTCAGGCGCTTTTCCTTCAGCGCCTTGAAGGTCAGGTAGGCCGTCATCAGTTTGGTCAGCGACGCCGGCTCGATGCGTGAATCCGGGTCACGGGCGGCCAGCACCTGGCCGCTGTAGAAATCGGTAACAAAATAGGCCTTGCCGGCAATTTCCGGCACCGGCGGGACAAACCCGGTCGCGGCTTGGGCCAGGGCGGACAGCGACAGGGCTGCCGCCAGCAATACGGTGGTGGTGGTTTTTTTCATTGGAACATCTATGGACGTGAGTTGCCGCAAAACAGCCCGCCATTATACACGGCGATCGGCGGCTGCCCTGCCCGGCAGGATACAAAATGTAGCGTGACAGCCGCCACCGGCCACCACACCCGGAGCAGGCTTGACCGGGGCCGTCGCGGCAAGTTTCGTGTGCCGGCGTTTTTTGCCACCGGCCCCGAAGCCGCCAGCCGCCCGCCGACGCGACAAAACCGGCCGCCATGGCACCAACCGTCGCCAG
Source organism: Vogesella facilis (assembly GCF_042648525.1). Taxonomy (NCBI): domain Bacteria; kingdom Pseudomonadati; phylum Pseudomonadota; class Betaproteobacteria; order Neisseriales; family Chromobacteriaceae; genus Vogesella; species Vogesella facilis. Next base: position 217,953 of record NZ_JBHRXN010000009.1, on the reverse strand, counting down.
CCGCGCCCGTGCATTGCGCTGCACAAATCTGTCCCGTACAAGCATTCCACCGCCGGGTGCTTCCTGCTACTCTGCCCCTTCAAGGGACAAAAATACGGAATCACCAACCATGTCGCACCCTAAGGACTACCTGGAACGCATCCTCACCGCCAACGTCTACGACGTGGCCATCGAAAGCCCGCTGGAGCTTGCGGCCAACCTTAGCCGCCGCACCGGCAACACCATTCTGCTCAAGCGCGAAGACTTGCAGCCGGTGTTCTCCTTCAAGCTGCGCGGCGCCTACAACAAGATGTCCAAGCTCACTGTCGAGCAGCGTGAAAAAGGCGTGATTACCGCCAGCGCCGGCAACCACGCCCAGGGCGTGGCGCTGTCGGCGCAGCGTCTGGGCTGCGAGGCCACCATCGTGATGCCGGTCACCACCCCGCAGGTGAAGATCGACGGCGTCACCCGCCGCGGCGGCAAGGTGGTGCTGGCCGGCGAATCGTTCAGCGATGCCTACCAGCACACCATGAAGCTGGTGGCGGAAAACGGCATGACCTACATCCCGCCGTTCGACGACCCGGACGTGATAGCCGGCCAGGGCACCATCGGCATGGAGATCCTGCGCCAGCACGCCGGCCCGATCGACGCCGTGTTCGTCGCCATCGGCGGCGGCGGCCTGGCCGCCGGCGTGGCCAGTTACATCAAGCGCCTGCGCCCGGAAACCAAGATCATCGGCGTGCAGCCGGTGGATTCCGACGCCATGAAGCAGTCGATCGCCGCCGGCCAGCGCGTGGAGCTGAAGGACGTCGGGTTGTTCGCCGACGGCGTGGCAGTGAAGCTGGTGGGCGAAGAGACCTTCCGCATCTGCCGCGAGCTCTTGGACGAGATCATGCTGGTGGACACCGACGCCATCTGCGCCGCCATCAAGGACATCTTCGAGGACACCCGTTCCATCACCGAGCCGGCCGGCGCGCTGGCGGTGGCGGCGGCCAAGGCCTACGTGGAACGCGAAGGCTGCAGCGGCAAGACGCTGGTGGCGATCAACTGCGGCGCCAACATGAACTTCGACCGCCTGCGCCACGTGTCGGAGCGCTCCGAGCTGGGCGAGCGCCGCGAGGCCATCATCGCGGTAACCATCCCAGAAAAACCGGGCAGCTTCAAGAAGTTCTGCAGCGTGATCGGCAACCGCAACATCACCGAGTTCAATTACCGCTTTGCCGACCCCAGCATCGCCCACGTGTTCGTCGGCGTGCAGATCAGCGGCAAGGAGGACGTTGGCCGCATTGTGACAGACCTGCGCAGCAACGAGCTGGAAGGCCTGGACCTGACCGACAACGAGCTGGCCAAGCTGCACATCCGCCACCTGGTGGGCGGCCATGCACCGCAGCTGAAGGACGAGCGCGTGTTGCGCTTCGAGTTCCCGGAGCGCCCGGGTGCGCTAATGCGCTTTCTGGAGGCGATGCAGACCGACTGGAACATCAGCCTGTTCCACTACCGCAACCACGGCGCCGACTACGGCCGCGTGCTGATCGGCATCCAGGTGCCGGCGGAAGACAACACCGCCTTCACCGCCTTCCTCGACAACCTGGGCTACCCGTGGGTGGAAGAGACCGACAACCCGGCCTACAAGCTGTTCCTCGGCAAGACACTGCGCTGAGCCTGGCGTAAACTCGTGCGGCCAACTGTCCAAACGTTGGCCGCATTTCTTTTGGAGACCGCAGCAACATGATCAAGGCCGTACTGTTTGACCTTGACGGCACCCTGGCCGACACCGCCCGCGACCTGGGCGCCGCCCTCAACCGCCTGCTGGCCGAAGAAGGCCTGCCGCCGCAGCCGTACGAGGCAGTGCGCCCGATCGCCAGCCACGGCGCACGCGGCCTGGTGAGCCTGGGCTTCGGCATCGACAAGAGCCACCCGCGCTTCGAAGAATACCGGCTGCGCTTTCTCGACCACTACGAGCACAGCTTCGCCGACGAAACCGTGCTGTTCGACGACATCAACCCGCTGCTGGACGCGCTGACCGCGCGCGAGCTGCAGTGGGGCATCATCACCAACAAGCCGATGCGCTTCACCGACCGGCTGGTACCGGCACTGCCGTTTGCCAGCACACCGGCGGTGGTGGTCAGCGGCGACACCGTGGGCGTGGCCAAGCCGGACCCGGCGCCGATGCTGCACGCAGCCCAGCAGCTGGGCATCGCCCCGGAGCAATGCCTGTACGTCGGCGATGCCGAGCGCGACATGCAGGCCGGCCGCGCGGTGGGCATGAAGACCGTGCTGGTGAACTGGGGCTATATCTCCGACGACGACGACACCGCCAGCTGGCCCGCCGACATCGCCATCGACCATCCGCTGCAGCTGCTGCAGCACCTGTAAGCCTGCGTGCCGGCCCGCCCGGCACGCCTCATCCGACACCGCCGCCATGACCAGCCACGACGCCGCCACGCCCAGCAAGAAAACCGCCCCACGCCGCAAGAACGACCCGGAAGGCATGAAGAAGCGCATTCTGGATGCCGCCGTGGCCGAGTTCGCCCAGGCCGGGCTCAGCGGCGCCACGCTGGACGCCATCGCCGAGCGCGCCGGCACCATCAAGCGCATGGTGGTGTACTACTTCCGCAGCAAGGAAGAGCTGTACATCGCCGCGCTGGAACGCTGCTACGGCGAGATCCGCGACATCGAAACCGGGCTGGTCTTGAAAGACCTGCCGCCGGTGGAGGCGGTGATCCGCCTGGCCGAGTTCACCTTCGACTACCACGCCAGCCACACCGACTTCATCCGCCTGGTCAGCATCGAGAACATTCACCACGCCAAGCACATCGCCCAGTCACAGAAGATCAAGTCGCTGAACCGCAGCATCATCAACGAAATCGACGCGGTGCTGTCGCGCGGCAAGGCCGAGGGCCTGTTCCGCCCGGAAGTGGACGCCACCGACCTGCACATGCTGATGAGCTCGTTCTGCTTCTTCCGCGTCGCCAACCGCTACACCTTCGAGACCATCTTCGGCCGCAATATGGTCAGCGATGCGGCACGCGAATCGCACCGCAAGATGCTGGTGGAAGCGGTGCTCGCCTACCTGCGCCAGCCCTGAACTGCTCCGCGGCCGAACGTTGGCCGCAGGCAAAAAAAAACGGCCTTGCCGGGGGAGCCGGGCAAGGCCAAAGCAACGCCGAGAAGAAAACGGGAAAAACGTAACGGGATCAGCCCGCGGCGATCATGCGGCGGAAATGCTGCTCCATGCGCTCGCTATCCGGCGCGCGGCCGGTAAACAGCGCGAAGGCGCCCACCGCCTGCCACACCGCCATGCCGCCGCCATCCAGCACGCGACAGCCGCGCTGGCGCGCCAGTTGCAACAGTTCGGTTTCCAGCGGGAAGTACACCACCTCCGCCACCCACAGATCACCGTGCACCAGCTCCGCCGGCAGCGGCAGGCCCGGATGGCCATACATGCCGGTAGGCGTGGCGTGCACCAGCCCGCTGGCCCCCTGCATCGCCTGTTGCACATCGGTCAGCCCGCTGACGCGGCGATCGGCAAAGAAGCCCTGCAACCGTGCGGCCAACGTTGCGGCACGACTGGCGTCCTGATCGACGATCACCAGCTCCTGCGTGCCGGCCACCAGCAGCGCATGCGCCACCGCCGAGCCGGCACCGCCGGCGCCCAGCAGCACCACGCGGCGCAGGTCGTCGCCGGCGAAATGGCGACGGAACGGCTCGGCGAAGCCGGACCAGTCGGTGTTGTGGCCGTAGCGTTTGCCATCGCGGAACACCACGGTATTCACCGCGCCGATCTGGCGCGCGTCTTCCGACAGCTCGTCCAGATACGGCATCACCGCCTGCTTGCATGGGTGGGTGATGTTGACGCCGGCAAAACCGCAGGCTTCGGCGGCGGCCAGCAGCTCCGGCAACGCTTCCACTCCCTTGCCCAGCCGGGTCAGGTCGATCAGCTGGTAATGCAGGTGAAAGCCGGCGGCCGCCGCCTCCTGCTCATGCAGATAGGGCGACTTGGAGCGCTGGATGTCGGCACCGATCAGGCCGACCAGCACCTTGTCGTGTGCCGCCGCCTCGGTAGCGAAAGTGGATACTTCAGTGATCATGTGTTGCCTCGGTAAGTTAGGTCCGGCGCCGCCGTGGCGCCGGATAGCGCCGCTACCGGCTTAACGCAGCTTGGCCAGCTCGCTGTTCAGCTCGCTCATCAGCGGCTCGCCGACATCGGCGCTGAATTTCTTGGTCACGCCCTGCAGCTTGATGCGGATGCGGGTTTTTTCCGCTGCCGACAGCTCGTTCACCTTCATGGTGGCCTTGAGCTTGGTCAGTGCCTGGCTGGTGGCATCGCGGTTGACCTTGCGCTGGTACAGCGTGGCGTCACGCGCCGCCTTCTGGATCAGCGCCTTTTCGTCGGCGGACAGCTGGCTCCACAGCTTCTGGCTCACCAGCAGCACTTGCGGGTTGTAGGTATGACCGGTCAGCGACAGGTATTTCTGCACCTCGTTGAGCTTGGTACCCAGAATGGTGGCTTCCGGGTTTTCCTGACCATCCACCGCCTTGGTTTCCAGCGCGGTGTACAGCTCGGTGAACGGCATCGGCACCGGGTTGGCACCCAGCGCGGAGAACATCTCGATGTACAGCGGCGACTGCACCACGCGCAGCTTCAGGCCGGCGATGTCTTCCATCTTCACCACCGGGCGCACGTTATTGGTGACATGGCGGAAGCCCAGCTCCCAGTAGCCCAGCCCCACCAGGCCCTTGCCGTTCAGCTTGGCCAGCAGCTTGCTGCCCACCGGGCCATCGACGATGGCATCGGCTTCCTTGCCGCTGTTAAACAGGAACGGCAGATCGAACAGCACGAATTCCTTGGACTGGCTGGCCAGCAGGCCGGCGTTCAGCACGGTGAAATCCACGGTGCCGCCCTGCAGCGCCGACACGGTCTGCACGTCGCCGCCCAGCATGCCGGACGGGAACAGCTTGACCTGTATCTTGCCGCCGGAGGCCTTGCCGATCAGCTCGGCAAACTTGGCGGCGCCCAGCCCCTGCGGGTGTTCCTTGGCGTTGAGGAACGAGAAGCGCAGCGTGCGTTCCTTGATGTCTGCGGCCAACGTTTGGCCACTGGCCGCCAGGCCCAGCAGGGCAACGCCGGTCAGCACGGCAATCTTGTTGAATTTCAGCATGGTGTCTCTCCTAGTGTTATGGGTGCCCGGGTTCTCTCCTCCCCGGGGTACGGCTTGAAAACAGATCAGTGCGCGAACCAGGCCGCCGGCACGGTAACCAGGCTGGGGAACAGCACCAACAGGAACAGCACCGCCAGTTCGGCAAACAGGAAGGGGTTGATGGCACGGATCAGGTCGCCCATCGAGGTACGCGTTGCGCCGCACACCACGTTGAGCACCGTGCCCACCGGCGGCGTAATCAGGCCGATGGCGGTGTTGATCACGAACAGCACGCCGAAGTAGATCGGGTCGATACCGGCTTGCTGCACCACCGGCACCAGCACCGGCGCCAGGATCAGGATGGTGGGCGCCATGTCCATGGCGGTGCCCACCGCCACGATGATCAGCATGATCACCAGCAGCAGCAGCGTCGGGCTGTCCATCAGCGGCGCCAGCAGGCCGGCCATCTGCGACGGCAGGTCGGCGATGGTGATCATCCACGCCGATACCAGCGAGGCGGCCACCAGGAACATCACCACGCCGGTGGTCTGCGCCGACTGGGTGAACACGTGGAACAGCTGCGACGGTTTCAGCTCGCGATACACCACCATGGCGACGAACAGCGAGTACACCGCGGCCACCACCGCCGCTTCGGTGGGGGTGAAGATGCCGAACTTCAGGCCGCCGACGATGATGCCCGGCAGCAGCAAGGCCCAGAAACCGTCGCGGAACGCGGCCACCACTTCGGCACGCGACTTGCGTGCGCTCGGCTGCACGTTCTCGCTGCGCGACACCCACCACCACGCCAGGCACAGCGCCAGGCCGATCAGGACGCCTGGCACGATGCCGGCCAGGAACAGCTTGGAGATCGACAGGTTGCCGGCCACCCCCAGCAGGATGAAACCGATGCTGGGCGGGATGATCGGCGCGATGATGCCGCCGGCGGCGATCAGCGCACTGGAACGCGCCTGGTCATGGCCGGCGCGCACCATCATCGGCACCAGCAGCACCGCCAGCGCCGCGGCATCGGCCACCGCCGAGCCGGACAGGCTGGCCAGGATGCAGGAGGCGATGATCGCCACGTAGCCCAGGCCGCCCTTGACGTGACCCACCAGCGCCAGCGCCACGTTGACGATGCGGCGCGACAGCCCGCCGACGTTCATCACCTCGCCGGCCAGCAGGAAGAACGGCACCGCCAGCAGAGTGAAGCTGTCTGCACCGTTGATCAGGTTCTGCGCCACGATCTGCGCATCGAACATGTCCATGTGATACATCAGCGCCACGCCGGACAGCAGCAGGGCAAAAGCGATGGGCATGCCGATCGCCATGGCACCCAGCAGGGAGCCCAGGAAAATAGTCAGTACCATGATTGCTTGCTCCCGCTCACTCGGCCATGTTCAGCTGGGTACCCACGTCGGACAGCGGTGCGCCGCCCAGTACCCGCACGATATCCAGCGCCACCAGCAACGCCGACAGCGCGCTGAACACCACCCCGGCCGCGTACAGCAGGCCGCTCGGCAGGCCGGACATCGGCGCCGGCACGCTCATGTTGATCTGCATCTGCTGCCAGCTGCCGCTGCCGAACAGCCACAGCAGGTACAGGATGCTCACCTGGCACAGCAGGTGACAGGCCTTCTGCCCGAACATCGGCAGGTGGCGGGTCAGGCTATCGACATTGAGGTGGCCCTTTTCGTACACGGCCACGATAGAGGCGAGAAAGGTCATCCACACCATGCTCCAGCGCGACAACTCTTCCGACAGGGTGATGCCGCCGTTGAAGGCGTAGCGCAGCACCACATTGGTAAATACCAGCACCACCATGCTGGCCAGCAGCAGGGCCATCAGCCCCTTGAGTACCAGCAGTACCCGCTTGATCCACTTATCCATACAACCTCCGCACAGGTTGGCCGCAGGCACCGCCCGGCGCCGCGCCCTGCCCGTTTCCGTTACGCTTGCTTGTTCAAGTGGCAGGCCAGGTGATGCACCGCCAGGCTGTAGCCGTTGATCCCCAGACCGCAAATCACACCACTGGCCACCTTGGAAACATAGGACAGGTGGCGGAAGGCTTCGCGGCGATGAATATTGCTGATGTGCACCTCGATGATCGGGCCGCTGAACGCGGACAAGGCATCCATCAGCGCGATCGAGGTGTGGGAATAGCCGGCCGGGTTGATCACGATGCTGCGATGCTGCTCGCGCGCCTCGTGTACCCAGTCGATCAACTGCGCTTCGGAATTGCTGTGACGGAAGTCGATGGTGAAACCGTATTCGCGCGCCACGCTGCGGCAGCCGCGCTCGACATCGGCCAACGTTGCGTGGCCGTAGATTTCCGGCTGGCGCTTGCCCAGCAGGTTCAGGTTGGGGCCGTTAAGCACCAGGATGTCGGTGGCCATGTCACACCACCTGCCGTGCTGCCGCGCGCTGCGGCGGATTGAAACGGAACATGCTGTTCTCCTCTTGGTCTGTGTTGCTTTTTTATTTTATGTACCGCACGGTACATAACTAGAGAATGGTACAGCGCTTGATGTGTGTCAATGCGTATCTGCCGCCACAACCAATTTTTGTACCACGCGTTACATTCTTGCCACGCCGTGGCACAGCACCGCCGGCTGCTTATGCCGAAGGCAAGCCATGACAGCGCCGACCACGCCGGGCGCCCGGCGGACACAGCGGCCGGCCGACACCATAAAAAAAGCGCCCCGCAGGGCGCCAAGGAGAGATTGCCGGCGGGCCGGCAAAGAGCATCACACCGGTTGGCGGCGGCGCAGCTGCGCCTGTGCGGCCAACCTTACCGGCGCATTGGCGGCGCCATACTGGTCGTAGCTGCCGATGCGCTGCACCATCTCGAAGAAGAAGCGCTCTTCGAACGGCGCCGAATACACGTGCAGGAATTCGCCGCCCTGCGCGTCGCGGTCGTACAGCACGTTGTGCGCCTGCAGCCGGGCCACGAAGTCGTCGTCCAGGTTGAAGCGCGCCAGCAGGTCGTCGTAGTAGTTGTCCGGGATGTCCAGCAGCGGTACGCCATTGCCACGCGCCTGCGCCACGGCGGCAAAGATGTCGGCAGTGGAAAAGGCGATGTGCTGCAGGCCGGAGCCCTTGTAGGTGGACACCGAGCGCGCGATGGCGGTGTTGCGGTTTTCCGAGATGTTGAGCGGGATGCGCACACTGTCGTTGCTGCTGCGCACCACCCGGCTCTTCATCAAGCCGTACGGGTCCGGCAGCGTCCACTCGTGCTCGGTGACAAAGCCGAATACCGCGCGAAAATGCAGGATCCAGTTGTCCATGCTCTCGGCCGGCAGGCCGATGGCAAAGTGGTCGATGCGCTGCAGCAGCGCCGGGCCGGAGGTTGGCCGCAAGTCGAAATCCGACTGGTAGATCGAGCCTTCGCCGGCATCCACCAGGTATTGCAGGCTGCCGTCCGGCGCGCGCACCGCCGGGATGTGGCGCTCGTTCGGCCCCACCCGGCTTTCGAACGACTTGCAGCCATACAGCTTGGCGCGCTGCAGCGCCTGCTGCGCATGGTCGGTGCTAAAGGCGGCGGCACACAGCGACGGGCCGTGCGACACGTAGAAGGCGTGGGCGAAGGAATCGGTTTCCGCATTCAGAATCAGGTTGATGTCGCCCTGCTGGTACAGCGTCACCGCCTTGGACTTGTGCTCGCCGCTGCGGCTGAAGCCGAACCCCTGCAAGGCTTTGCCCAACCGCGCACCGGATTCCTCGTCCACCGCGAACTCTAGGAACTCCACGCCCTGGTACTGCGCCGGCGGCGGCGGCGCAAACAACGGCACGTCCGGCAGCGGCTGCTGTTGCCGCGCCAGCGTGGCCAGCGTCATTTCTTCCAGGTAGCGCAACGAGCGCAGGCCGTCGCCGGCGGTGAGCCGGGTCGGCGCGGCGCGGAAGCCGTCGTTGAATACTTCCAGCGACAGTGGGCCGCGATAGCCCGCCTGCAGGATGGGCGCCAGGAAGGCACCGAGGTCGAAATCGCCCTGGCCGGGAAAGCTGCGGAAGTGGCGACTCCACTCCATCACGTCCATGTTCATGACCGGCGCGTCGGCCAGCTGCAGGAACACGATCTTGTCGCCGGGAATCTGCGCCAGCAGCGACAGGTCGTCCTTGATCGACAGGGTGTGGAAGCTGTCGAGGATGATGCCGAGGTTGGGATGGTTGGCCGCCTGCACCAGCTGCCAGGCATGGCGGTAGGAGTAGACATGCTTGCCCCAGGCCAGCGCCTCGTAGCCGACCTGGATGCCGCGCTTGCCGGCGCGCTCGGCCAGCTGGAACAGGTCGTCGGCAATCAGCGCATCGTCGCGGCTGGTGTCCGGCGCCACGCTGCTGCAGACCAGGATGCGATCGGTGCCCAGCTCGCCCATCAGGTCGAACTTGCGCTCGGCGCGGTCCAGATTACGGCCCAGGCGCTCGCGCGGGCCGCCCTCGAAATCGCGGAACGGCTGGAACAGCATGATTTCCAGCCCCAGGTCGGCGCACATCTGCCGCACGGTGGCCGGGGTGCCGTCGAAGTACAGCAGATCGTTTTCAAAGATTTCGACGCCGTCGAAACCTGCGGCGGCAATGGCTTCCAGCTTTTCCGGCAGCGTGCCGCTGAGTGACACGGTGGCAATGGAATGCTGCATGTCGTCCTCCGTCTTGTGGGTTGCGTGAAATCATTATGTACCAAACGGTACATAGATCACAACCCGACGCGACGGTCACGCACGGCAAAAAACACAGCGCGTCAGCGCGCCATTACAAATGCATTTTCACGCAATAAAAATCAGAAAACCACTCAATGAACAAATAAAAATGCCCGACCACAAGGCCGGGCATGGCAACAACGGCGGGCAGGCCGTCTCAATCCTGCAACAGGGCAAAACCGAAACCGCCCCGGCCATTGGCCTTGACGCTGTACATCGCCCGGTCTGCCGCCATCAGCAACTGCTGCGCGGTAACGCCATGCTGCGGGAACATGCTGATGCCGATACTGGCCGCCACGCGCAGGGTGCCGCCCTGGAACGGAATGCCCGGCGCCAGGCAGTCGATCAGCTTGCCGGCAATCAGCGCACTATCGCGTTCGGTGTCCGGGCCGTCCAGCAGCACCACGAACTCATCGCCGCCCAGCCGCGCCACGGTATCGGTGCCGCGCACCGACAACCGCAGCCGCTGCGCCACCGCCACCAGCACCGCATCGCCGGCATCGTGGCCCCAGCCGTCGTTGATGTCCTTGAAGTTATCCAGGTCGATGAACAATACCGCCGCGCAACCGCCGTGGCGCTTGGCGCGGGCGATGGCCAGGTCGAGGCGGTCCTGCAGCATGCGGCGGTTGGGCAGCTCGGTCAGCGCGTCGTACTGCGCCATCTGCTTGAGCTGCTCCTGACTGGCCTGCAGCGAGCCGAGCTGCTCGCCGATCTGCCGCTGCATCTGCTGGAAGCTACGCGCCAGTTCGCCGATTTCATCCTGCCGCTCCAGCGGCAGGTAGCCGATTTCCTGGCCGCGACCGAAAAGGTTGGCCGCGGCGATCAGCTGCCGCAGCGGCCGCAACACCAGCCGCGCCAGGAACAGCGTGCCCAGCAGCCCCAGCAGGCCAAAGCCCAGCACGCTGATCATGATCAGCAGGCCCAGGTGCTGCGCGCCTTCGCGCACGCTGGACAGGGGCTGCGCCAGGCCGACATACAGCTGCCCTTCTTCCGAGCGCAGCTTCAGCGGCTGGCGCACAAAGGCCATCACCACCGGCTGCAACAGGCCATCGCTGGTGGGCTGCTGAAACACCACCTGGTTCACCGCGCCGGTCACCAGCTTGCGCGTGGCGGCAAATTCGTCCTGCAGCAGCACGCGCCGGCCGCGATCGAAGCCGAAGGTCTTGCTGTGATCCGGGTGGATCAGGATGTCGCCCTGGCCGTTGGCCAGGAACAGGCGGAAATCCAGCGGCAGGTCGGTCGCCAGCAGCGCGAACATGCCGTCGACGTCCAGGTTGATCACCACCACGCCCAGTGCCTTGCCGTCGCCGTCGTGCACCGGCATCGCCAGCTGCATCGACGGCCGCTCGGCCCCGGTATAGAGGCCGCGCTCGTGGTTGATGGTGATGCGCGACATGTAGACAGTATCGCTGGGCAGCTGCAGCGTCTCGGACACGTAGGAGAAGTGTCCCTTTTCTTGCAGGTCGGCCTCCGGCACCGTGATGAACGACGGCCCCAGCCGGTCTACCCGCACCTGCTCCAGGCCAAAGCTCTCGGCGCTGATCAGGCGAATCTGGAAATAGGCCGGATTGGCCCGCATCATCAGCTCGAACAGTTCGGCCAGCTGGGCGTTCAGCCGCGCATCCGGTTGCCTGAGCGTGCGGCGCACCGACGGGTGACTGGCCAGCACCTGCAGGTTGCGGGCGATTTCCTCCAGCGAGGTGTCCACCCGTCGCCCGAGCACCTGGGTGGCGGCCACCAGCGACTGCTGCGACGACTCCACCAGCAGGCTGCGGCTGATGCCGTAGCTGTAGGCGCCGGTCACCGCGGAGGCGCAGATGCCGACTGCGGCCAACAGCAGCGCCAGTTTGACGGCAATGCCGTACTTCATGGCTGCAATACCTTGCCGGCCCGATCCCCCGCCAGGATGCGACTCCACAGCTTGTCGCGGCGCTCTTCGCTTTCCGCCGGTTCCAGCCAGACGATGCGCGCCGTATTCTTGAAGTACGGCGACGGCGAGGTGGTATTGGCCAGCCCCTGGCGCTGCAGCAGCACGCGGCCGGGCATGTCGTCTAGCACGAAGTTGATCCAGCGCGTGGCCAGCTGCGCATCACGTGCGCCACGGCTGATCGCCCAGCAATCCAGCCATGCCAGCGCCCCTTCGCGCGGAATGGCATAGCCGACATCGATGTTGGCCGCTTTCAGCAGCTGCAACTGTTGCGAGCCGAAGTTGGCAAACATCAGCGCCGCGCGTCGCTCCTTGAACAGCGCCACCGATTCGGCCGGCCCGGTATAGAACGCGCTGACATTGCGGCGCAGCGCGATCAGCTGCGCCACCGCCGCCGGCCACTGCTGCTCGCCGATGCGGAACGGCGATGGCAGCGCCAATGCCTGTGCCGCCAGCGAGAAGCTGTGCACCCCGCCGTTGTAGGCGATGATCTTACCCTGGTAACGCTTGTCCCACAGCGCCGTGATGCTGTCCGGCGCCTGTGGAATTTGCTTGCGATCGTAGATCAGCCCCATCTCGGAATAGGTATACGGGATGGCGTAGGTCTTGCCGCCATGCACCAGCCCCGGAATACCCTGCCGCTGCCGAAAACGCGGCAATTGCCGCGCCAGGTTGGGAATCGCCGCGGTATTGATTTCCGTTACCAGCCCCTGATGGATATAACGCTGCAATTCGGCCGTGTTGACAGCAAAAATATCGAAATTCGCGCCATTGTTTTCGTGCAGCTTGCGCCATAACTCGGCATCGGATTCAACAAAGGTAACCTCGACTTTGCTATTAGTGCGCTGCTCGAATTCCTTTACCACGTCGGCATCGGCATAACCCGGCCAGGTCAATACCCGTAGTACCCCGTCGGCCAGGGCCGGCAGGGGCGATAACAGCAGCAACGCGGTGGCAAGCAGCCGGCGCCAGTCAACAGGCATATTCATTGTTTTCCATTTATTTATTGGGTACAGCTGCAACGGCGAATCATTATTATTTTCCCGAACAATTTTGCCGGAAAACGTTAAAGATCCCACGTTAATTAATGGGCTTGCCTATTAAATATCACCGCTTAATCTGTAACGGCAAGCGCTTAGACGCGCAGGTTAATTTTTTGCCGACCACTAATGCCATGCAACTCATTTTTGGCATATCGGCCCACTAAAAACCATGCCGAAAGCACAAAAACTTCGCCGTACTGGCACCACACGACACACGCCAAGCCGCAGGCATAGCCCGGCAGCCAGCAGCTACGCCAGCTATTGTTGTTGGTAAGAGCATTACACGCTCATGACCACACCGAGGAGGCATCACCATGGCTGACCTGTTCGACAATCCCCTGGGCTTGATGGGCTTCGAGTTTGTCGAGTTTGCCGCCCCCAGCCCCGGCATGCTGGAACCGGTATTCGAGATGCTGGGCTTTAGCAAGGTGGCACACCATCGCTCCAAGAACGTAGATCTTTATCGTCAGGGCGGCATTAACTTTATCCTGAACAACGAACCGCACAGCCTGGCGGCGTACTTTGCCGCCGAGCACGGCCCGTCTGCCTGCGGCATGGCATTCCGCGTACGCGACGCGCACCATGCCTACCGGCGGGCGCTGGAGCTGGGTGCACAACCGGTGGAGATCCCCACCGGGCCGATGGAACTGCGCCTGCCGGCCATCAAGGGCATAGGCGGCGCCCCGCTCTACCTGATCGACCGCTTCGAGGACGGCAAATCCATCTACGACATCGATTTCGAGTTCCTGCCCGGCGCCGATCCGCACCCGCCCGGCCACGGCCTCAAGGTGATCGACCACCTTACCCACAATGTGTACCGCGGGCGCATGAGCTACTGGGCGTCGTTCTACGAGCGGCTGTTCAACTTCCGCGAGATCCGCTACTTCGACATCAAGGGCGAATACACCGGGCTGACCTCGCGCGCGATGACCGCGCCGGACGGGCTGATCCGCATCCCGCTCAACGAAGAAGGCGGCTCCGGCCATGGCCAGATCGAGGAGTTCCTGATGCAGTTCAACGGCGAGGGCATCCAGCACATTGCGCTGCTGAGCGACGACCTGCTCGCCAGCGTGGATCGGCTGCGGGCCGCCGGCGTGCCGTTGATGACGGCGCCGCCGGCCACCTATTACGAGATGCTGGACGAACGCCTGCCCGACCATGGCGAACAGGCGGCGCAGCTGCAGGCTCGCGGCATCCTGCTGGATGGCAATACCGGCGACGGCAACCGCCGGCTGCTGCTGCAGATTTTCTCGCAGACCCTGCTGGGGCCGGTGTTCTTTGAATTCATCCAGCGCAAGGGCGACGACGGCTTTGGCGAGGGCAACTTCAAGGCATTGTTCGAATCGATGGAGCGCGACCAGATACGCCGCGGCGTGCTGCAAAAGCCCTGACGCCCCGACGGCGGCCCGTCGCGGCTGCCTCTTAACAGAAAGGCCAGCCTTGTCCCTGCCCCCTACCGCGCGCCTGAATCATGTGCTGCTGCTCATCGCCGTCGCCACCTTGCTGGCCGGCGGCGCCGGCTACCTGTTGGCCACACTCGCGCTGGCACAGCAGCTCTGGCTGGCCGGGGTATTGCCGGTGCTGGTTGCGCTGCTGTACGACACGGTACGCAGCCTGCTGCAACGCAAGGCCGGGGTGGATATTCTGGCGCTGCTGTCCATCCTGCTGGCGCTGGCACTGGGCGAGGTGCTGACGGCCGCCGTCATCGGCCTGATGCTGGCCAGTGGCCGCACGCTGGAAGACTATGCCGCTGCCCAGGCGCAGCGGGAGATGGCCGCGCTGCTGCAGCATGCGCCACGCTATGCCCACCGTTTTGCCGGCGGCCAATGGCTCAAGATCGACATCAAGGAAATTGCCGCCGGCGACCGCCTGCTGGTGCGCAACGGCGAAGTGGTGCCCGCCGACGGCAACCTGCTGACCGCCGCCCTGCTGGACGAGTCCACGCTGACGGGCGAGCCGCTGCCGGTAAAGCGTGCGGCCGGCGAGGCACTGCACAGCGGCGCCATCAACGCCGGGCAGGCGTTCGAGATGCTGGCCACCGCCAACAGCGAGCACAGCACCTTCGCCGGCATCGTGCAGCTGATGCGGCAGGCGCAACAGCAACAAAGCCCGTCCAGCCGGCTGGCCGACCGCTACGCGCTGTTGTTCGTCCCGCTTACGCTGTGCATCGCGCTGCTGGCCTGGCTGCTCAGCCATGACCTGGGCCGCGTACTGGCCGTGCTGGTGGTGGCCACCCCCTGCCCGCTGATCCTGGCGGTGCCGGTGGCCATCGTCTCCGGCATGTCCAGCTGCGCCCGTCGTGGCGTACTGGTGAAAAGCGGCGCCGCGCTGGAGCGGCTGGCTCAGGCGGACACGCTGTTTTTCGACAAGACCGGCACGCTGACCGGCGGCCACGCCCGTCTCGCCATCATCCAGACCTCGACCGGCATCAAGGCCGACAACGTGCTGTGGTTGGCCGCATCGCTGGAGCAGGCCTGCAACCACGTGCTGGCCGAGTCGGTGGTCAGCGCGGCGCGCGAACACGGTATCGCACTGGCGCTGCCGCAGCAGAGCAAGGAAAGCCCGGGCGCCGGCATCAGCGGCAGCATTGCCGGTCATCAGGTGGTGGTCGGCTCCTATGATTTTGTCAGCAGCCAGGCCATCCCCGCCCCATGGAGCCCGCTGTTTCTGCAGCGGCTGGGTTACGAAGGCGCCAGCGGCGTCTTCGTCGGCATGGATGGCTTCATGGTGGGTGCGCTGCAGCTGATGGACAAGCTGCGGCTGGATACCCCGCGGGCGTTGCGCCGGCTGTCACTGGCCGGCATGCGCCGCATCGTCATGCTGACCGGCGACCGCAAGGACATCGCCAACACCCTGGGGGCGCAGCTAGGGGTAACCGAAGTGCTGGCGGAGCAGACCCCGGCCGACAAGTTGGCCGCCATCCGCCAGGCGCGCCAGCAAGGCATTGTGGTGATGGTGGGCGACGGCGTGAATGATGCTCCGGCACTGGCCGCCGCCGACGTGGGGGTGGCCATGGGCGCTCGTGGCGCCGCCGCGGCCGCGGAAGCCGCCGACATCGTGCTGCTGGTGGACCGGCTGGACCGGCTGGTTGAGGCGCTGCACATGGCGCGCCGCGCGCGCCGCATTGCCGCGCAGAGCGTCATCGTGGGCATGGGGCTGTCCATCGTTGCCATGTTGGCCGCAGCGCTGGGACACCTGCCACCTATTGCCGGCGCCCTGCTGCAGGAGGTCATCGACGTGGCGGTGATCCTGAATGCGCTGCGTGCCCGCCAGGGCGGGCCGAGCGCGGCGCAACAGATGTCGCCGCAGGATGCCGCCGAGCTGAGTGCCGAACACCGCGAGCTGGAGTCGCTGCTCGGCCAGGTGGCGCAGTTGGCCGACCGCCTGCCGGACCTGCCCGGCCCGCAGGCGGTTGCCGAGCTGAACAAGCTGCACCAGGCGCTCAACGAACAACTGTTGCCGCACGAGCAGCAGGAAGATCACGAACTGTATCCGCAACTGGCCCGCAAGCTGGGCGGCGACGACCCGATGGCCGCGATGAGCGGCACCCACCGCGAGATTTTCCGCATCACCCGGCTGCTGGACTGCCTGATCGGCGACTTGCCAGCCGACGGCCCCAGCCCGCTGGCGGTGCAGGAGCTGCAACGCCTGCTATACGGGCTGGATGCCATCCTGCACCTGCATTTCTCACAGGAAGAAGAGCTGTATCACAGCCTGAGCAACCCGCCCTGAGCGATGCCTGTTGCCGGCTGTCTGTTGTCAGCGGTGTGGGCAGGCCATCAGCCCGGTCCAAACACCGCTACCGCGCTCAGTTCGCCTGCAACGGCTGGGCACAGCCACGGCGTCCGGCGGCCACCGCCTGCCCCCCCTGCCGCTTGCGGCCAACATAGGCCACGCTGATACGGCGCTCCCGCGCCAGGTCTTTCATCCGCCGCGCCAGATTGTGATTGATGAAATCCAGCATGATCACCATGTGCGCCACCCCGGCCGGCAGCGGCCGGGTGAGGTCCGCCGGCTTGCGCCCGCTCCAGTGCACGACATCGCCATAACCGGATGCCAGCAGCGCACGTCGCGCGGTATCGATACGGTCACCTCCGACAATCATTGCTTTCATGGTCCGCCTCCCTTGACATAGGCACACTGTAAGCAGGCAAAGGTTGGCCGCAGAACCAAGAAAAAGCGCATTGCTTATCTGCTGCGACAATACGGGCGGCCACGCCGGACAGGCAGCGTCTGTGGACGCTATGCGGGGCCGCATGTAACGGTCTAATGCTGGGGGCTGTCAGTCGCCTGGGCACGTAGCACATGCGCTTGCATGCGCCCTTGAGAATTCGGGAGAAAGGTCGAGAACAACAGAAAAGACGAGGGGCAAAAAAATAACCTCCTGAATCGTCACGTCCAGGAGGCTTTATAAGTTACGGACTCGCCGTGATTCCTGAACTGCTAGCGAGGAACGCGCAGTAATCCAAGAACTGTTTGAATGATACGTACAGGAGGCCGCGGCGACTATTCGTAAAAATACCTAGCCTTGTGCCGCGGCTTTTTGCAGATAGTTTTTCAGCTGCGGAAAATCGTTCATCACCTTGATTTCATTGAACATTTTATCCGCCTCGCCATAGTTGCGCCGCAACAACTTCAGCCACTGCTTGGTACGGCTCAGCGCATAGTTGCTGCCGGCGGCACGCAAGTGACATTGTTCGGCCAAGTCCAGTATCCACGGCAGCAGGTTTTCCCATGCCAGCAGCGGCAGCACTTCGCCATGCTGCTGCATGTGCTTGATGCGCAATGCCAGATCCGGTGCCGACACCAGCCCGCGGCCAATCATGACGGTGTCACAGCCACTCGCCTCGCGGATGCCACGATAGTCCTCCGCCGTCCACACCTCGCCATTGGCCACCACGGGGATGCTGACGGCCTCACGAATGCGCGCCAGCCAGTCCCAGTGCGCCGGCGGCTTGTAGCCCTCCACCTTGGTACGGGCATGCACCGTCAACTCGTTCGCCCCCGCGCTGGCAATCGCCTGCGCGCACGCCAGCGCCAGGCTGGTGTCTTCGTAACCCAGCCGCATCTTGGCAGTAACTGGCGTGGCAGCCGGCACCGCCTCACGCACCGCCTTGACGATCTGGTGCAGCAGCTCCGGCTCTTTCAGCAACACCGCACCGCCGCGATGGCGATTGACAGTCGGCGCCGGGCAGCCAAAATTCAGATCGACGGCCGAGGCGCCCAGCTCTGCAGCGCGTACCGCGTTGGCCGCCAGCCAGTCGATATCCGACCCCAATAACTGCACCCGCAACGGCGTGCCACTGCGGGTGCGGGAGGCGTTATCCAGCTCCGGGGCCAGGCGGTGAAAGGTGCGCGTCGGCAGCAGCGAGTTGGTGACGCGGACAAACTCGGTGACGCAAAGATCGATGCCACCGATGCGCGTCAGAACGTCGCGCATGATGTCGTCGACCAGCCCTTCCATCGGAGCCAAAACGATTTTCATGAAACTTGCCAGTAAACGGGAGCACGGATTGTATACAAGCCGCCGCGCGGCAACCAGCCGTTGCCGACCAGCTGCGGCCAACGGCGCCCTGCCACCGGGGCAGCGAGGCTTGACGCCGCACGCCAAAGCACAGATTCTCGCCCGTCTTTTACGGCAGCAAGGCACAGGAACATCATGACTGACAAACGCGCCATCATTATCGATACCGACCCGGGGCAGGACGATGCCGTGGCGATTCTGGCTGCCCTCGGCGCGCCGGAGCTGGATGTACTGGGCATTACCGCCGTCGCCGGCAACGTACCGCTGGCGCTGACGCAGCGCAATGCTCGCATCATCTGCGAATGGGCCGGCCGCCCGGAAGTACCGGTGTTCGCCGGCGCCGCAGGCCCGCTGCTGCGGCCCTTGGTTACCGCGGAACACGTGCATGGCAAGACCGGCATGGATGGCGTACCGCTGCATGAGCCCGCGATGCCGCTGCAAGCGCAATCCGGCGTCGACTTCATCGTACACACCCTGCGGACGCACCCGGCCGGCAGCGTGACGCTGTGCGCGCTCGGCCCGCTGACCAACCTGGCGCTGGCGCTGCGCCTGGCGCCGGACATCGCGCCGCGCATCAAGGAAATCGTGCTGATGGGCGGCAGCTATTTCGAGGGCGGCAACATCACGCCGGCGGCGGAGTTCAATGTCTATGTCGACCCGCATGCCGCCGATGTGGTGCTGCGCTGCGGCGCGCCCATTGTAATGATGCCGCTGGATGTCACCCACAAGGCGTGCACCTCGGCCGAGCGCATCGGCTGGCTACGCGCCCTGCCCAACCGAGCCGGCAATCTGGCCGCCGACACCATGACCACGCGGGAGCGCTACGACGTGCAGCGCTATGGCGAGTTTGGCGCGCCGCTGCACGACCCGACGGTGATCGCCTACCTGCTGCAGCCCGCACTGTTCAGTGGCCGTCAGGTCAATGTCGGCGTGGAGCTGGCCGGCGAGCTGACACTGGGCGCCACGGTGATCGACTGGTGGGGCGTCAGCGGCCATGCGGCCAACGTGCAATATATGACCGAGATCGATGCCGACGGCTTTTTCCGGCTGCTAGCCACCTGCCTGGCGCGACTACCATGAGCGAGGAGCACACTATGACGCAACCAACCTTGCCGGCAGGCCGCTACCAGCACTACAAAGGCGGCCTGTACCAGGTACTGGGCGTGGCGCGACATTCCGAGAGCGCCGAATTGCTGGTGGTGTACCGCCCGCTGTACGGCGAGATGGCACTGTGGGTTCGACCTTTAAGCATGTTTACCGAGCAAGTGCTGGTGGCCGGCGAGTGGCAGCCGCGCTTCCGGCTGCTGCAAGCCGATTAGCCGCTGCAGATGCTGATTTTCCGCACCGACCAATACCCGTTGCCGCTGCCGGCCGGACATCGTTTCCCCGCCGAAAAATACGCCTTGCTGGCTGATGCCGTCGCCCGGCTGGCTCCCGCACGGCTGGATGTTGCCCCCGCCGCCACGCACAGTGAACTAATGCTCGCGCATGCGGCCAACTATGTTATGGCCCTGTTCGATGGCAGCATCGACGCCAGCAGCATGCGCGAGATCGGCCTGCCGTGGAGTACGGCGCTGGTGGAACGCAGTGCGCGCTCGGTTGGTGCCACCATTGCCGCGGCACGCAGTGCCTTGCAATACGGCGCCGGCGTTAATCTGGCCGGAGGCACCCACCATGCCGGCCATGCCAAGGGCAGCGGCTTTTGCGTGTTCAACGATGTGGCGGTCGCCATCCGGCTGCTGCAGCGTGAAGGCCGCGTTCGCCGCGCCGCGGTCATCGATCTGGACGTGCACCAGGGCAACGGCACCGCCGAACTGTTCCAGGGCGACGGCAGTGTTTTCACGCTGTCGCTGCATGGCGAAAAGAACTTCCCGTTCCGGCGGACGCCGTCTACGCTGGATGTGGGGGTTGCCGACAACACCAGGGACGACGCTTACCTGCAGCTGCTGGATAACGCGCTGCACACCCTGGCGGCCAATTTCCAGCCGGACCTGGTGTTTTACCTGGCCGGCGCCGACCCATATGCGGGCGACCGCCTGGGCCGGCTGGCACTGAGCAAGGCAGGACTGCTTGCCCGCGACTGCCGCGTGTTCGACCTGTGCGAACAGCGGCAATGGCCACTGGCTCTGGTGATGGCCGGGGGCTATGCCGTGCCGATCAGCGACACGGTGGACATCCATTTGCAGACAGTGCGCGAGCTACTGTCGCGTCATCACCCGAAAGGAGGTTGATCTATGGAACCTGTAACCGCCACATTTGCCGGCGGCTGCTTCTGGTGTACCGAAGCAGTGTTTCGCCAGCTGGACGGGGTGGTCGATGTCATCCCCGGCTATATAGACGGACATCTGGAGGACCCGGATTACGAACGTGTCTGCCACGGCAACACCGGTCATGCCGAAGCCATCGAGCTGACGTACCTGCCGGACAGGGTCAGCTACCAGACTTTGCTGGCAGTGTTTTTCCTGACCCACGATCCCACTACGCTGAATCGCCAGGGCCATGACATCGGTACCCAGTACCGCTCGGCGATATTTGCCCACGATCAGGCACAGCTACAGGCAGCACGCGACATGATCGCCAACCTGGAAGCCTCCGGCAGCTACGACGCGCCCATTGTCACCGAGGTGAAGATGGCACCGCGTTTCTATGCCGCCGAGCACTTCCACCACAATTATTTCTCGCATAACCAGACGGCGGGCTATTGCCAGGTCGTCATCGCACCCAAGCTTTACAAGCTGCAAGATCAGCACCCGGAGTTGCTGAAAGCCTGACAGGCTGCGGGGCTGGCACCGCCAGCCCCGTTCGCACTCCCCAGCGCATAGCCTTGCGTTACAATGGTGGCATTGCCCGCGCTAGTCACCCGTCATTGCCAATGCCCACCCAAAAATCCGAAAAGCTCTTCGCCAACATGCCGTCACTCGGCTCCTGGTGGCGCATGATTGGCGACCTTTCCCTGCGGGTGAAGGCCAGCTTTGTGCTGCTGTGGCTGCTGTTGTCGCTGGCCATCCTGGTGGCCGCATTGTTTCTTACCGAAGAAAGCCGCCAGCAGCAGTTTGAAGCCGCCACCCTGCACATCAAGAAAACCCTGGAAGAACGGCTGCTGATCTGCGAAACCGCCATCTACGGCTTTGCCCAACTGTCTGCGGCCAACTATGGCAGCGAGCAAACCCGCCTGCGCCAGTTTGCGCAGAATATCGGCACCCGCTACCCCTACATCTACCTGATGGGCTTTCAGCCCAGTGTCAGCCTGGCCGACCGTGAAGGCTTCGAAGCCGCGATGAGCTTTCGCAGCAAGCAGCCCTTCTCCATCAAGGACTACAACGGCAAGAAGGAAACCAGCTGGCAGGATGCGCAATTCTGGCGCCCGGCGCCTGCCCGCCCGTACTACATCCCGCTGGTGGATACCCAACCGGCCAGCGCGCGACGCTACGACTTCATGGCTGGCCTCGACATCGCCCGCGACCAGGTACTGGGGCCGGCGGTGCAGCAGGCCATCCGCAGCGGCGAGATCGAAGTCACCCCGCCCTTCAGCCTGCAGGGTGGTGAGCACGGCTTCGGCTACCTCAAGGCGGTGTATCGCGAAGGCGTGGTGCCGGAAAGCGTGGCCGAACGGCAGGACAGCGTGATCGGCATCATCCTGCTGGGCGTGCGTGCCGAAACCCTGCTCACCGTGCAGGGCGACAGCAGCCGCCAGCTGGAACTGCGGCTGCTGCCCAACGACCCGCAGCAGCCGCTGGGCAGCATCGGCACACTGCCGGCGGCCACCATCTCCACCGCCAGCAGCGGCTGGCTGCACCAGATGCTGTTCCCCTCGCGGCAGATGCAACTGTCCATCGAGCGCGACTATTTTCCTTACCGGCTGGAAGTGCTGCGCGGCGACGACGCCAACCGCATTCCACTGCCGCTGTATGGCCTGGCACTGGGCGCCGGCGCCATCATCACCGCGCTACTGCTGCTGATTGCCGCCTCGCAGAACAACGAGCGACTGCAAAGCGAGCACTATCACCAGACCCTGCACCGCGAACGGCAGCAGGCGCTGATCACCCTGGAAAGCATCGACGACGCGGTACTGGTGCTGGACGGCAACTACCGCGTGGAATACCTCAACCCCAAGGCGGCACTGCTGCTGGGGGTGGCGCAGCAGCGCGCGGTGGGCATGCTGCTGAGCGAGGTGTGGAAGGTGCGCTTCGAGCTGGCGCGCGAGGCGATTGCCGACCCGGTGCAGGCCTGCCGCCAGCAGTTGCAGCGGGTCGAGCTGCCGGAGAACGCCTATTTGCTGCGCCCGGATGGCCAGGGCGCCTTTATCGAAGGCACCGTGTCGCCGCTGCTGGACCAGGACGACAAACTGCGCAGCATCGTCATCACCTTCCGTGACATGGCGCCGCTGCGCCAGCGCATGGCCGAGGCGCTGGAACGCAGCGAGCAGCGGCTGAAACAACACCAGGCCGAGCTGGCGCGCGTGGCGCGTATCAACACCCTGGGTGAGATGACCTCCGGCATCGCCCACGAGATCAACCAGCCGCTGTCGGCGATTGTCAGTTACAACGAAGCCTGCCTCAGCATGCTGGAAGACGACGAGCCGGACCGCATCCTGCTCAAGACCGCGCTGTTCTCCTCGGTGAAACAGGCGCAAAGAGCTGGGCATATCGTCAAAAAACTAAGAGAATTCGTCGCCAGCAAGCAGGCCGAGCTGAGCGCGGTGGAAGTAAACCAGGCCGTGCTCAATGTCATCACGCTGATCGAGTCGGAACTGCGCGACCATGCCGTCACCGTCGACACCGACCTGGCCAGCGGCCTGCCGCGCGTGCAGGCCGACGCCATCCAGGTGGAACAGGTGGTGATGAACCTGTGCAAGAACGCCATGGAAGCGCTGATGGAACTGCAGGGCGAACGCCGGCTGTTCATCTACAGCGAACCGCGCGGCCAACGTGTACGCGTCGGCGTGCGCGACAACGGCCCGGGCATGCCAGCCGAGACACTGCAAAAGGTGTTTCAGCCGTTCTTCAGCTCCAAGTCGCAAGGCATGGGGCTGGGGTTGACCATCAGCCATACCATTATCGAAAACATGGGCGGGGTGCTGCATGCCGGCAACCTCGACACCGGCGGTGCCGAGTTCTATTTCGAGCTGCCCATGATCACGCCGCACGGCGAAACAGAAGGAGCAAGCGCGTAATGCCAGCCATGACCCCGACAATCTTTGTCATCGATGACGACCCGGCCGTGCGCGATTCGCTGGCGCTGCTGATCGGCACCCAGGGCATGCGCGTGCAGACCTTTGAGCACGCCGAGGCATTCCTGCAGAAATTCCACCCGGACGAGATCGGCTGCCTGGTGCTGGACATCCGCATGCCGCAGACCTCCGGCCTGGCGCTGCAGGACATCCTGAACCTGCGCAACATCCGCATGCCCATCATCTTCATTACCGGCCACGGCGACATCGAAGAATGCCGCCGCGCCTTCCGCGGCGGCGCGGTGGATTTCCTCACCAAGCCGATCAACGCCCCGCAGCTGCTGGACAGCCTGAAAAAGGCCATCCGCATCAGCATCCAGCAGCAGGAGCAGGTAACCGCCACCCAGGATGTGCGGCAGAAGCTGGAGCGCATCACCGAACGCGAGCGGCTGATCCTGCGCCACGTCGCCGAGGGCCTGTCCAGCAAGGAAATCGCCCGCGAGCTGGATCTGTCGCCGCGCACGGTGGAAGCCCACCGCGCCAAGCTGTTCGAAAAACTTGAAATCAATTCGCTGGCCGAGCTGGTGCGCTTCTATCTGCACGCACTGGATGCCACCCAACCCAGCCACTAGCAAGCCTCACCATGACCCGACTCTTCAACAAAATCGGCCTGGTTGCCCGCCACGGCAAACCGCACATCATCGAATCGCTGCTGGGGTTGGCCGCACACCTGACCCGCCGCGGCTTCCACGTGCTGGTCGACAAGGACAGCTGCGACAACAAGCATGTCGCCGGCTACCCGGTGGTCGACCGCGACGACCTGGGCAAGCTGGCCGACCTGGTGATCGTGCTCGGCGGCGACGGCACCATGCTGTCGGTGGCACGCATGCTGGCGCCCTACCGCGTACCCATGGTTGGCATCAACCAGGGCCGGCTGGGCTTCATGACCGACATCCCGCTGCACGAGATGCTGGGCGCGGTGGACGGCATCCTCGACGGCCAGTTCGTACCGGAAGAACGCATCCTGCTGCACGCCTCGGTGATCCGCGAGGACGCCGAAGTGGTCAGCGCGCTGGCGCTGAACGACGTGGTGATCAGCCGCGGCTCGCTGGGCTCAATGATCGAATTCGAAGTGTTCGTCGACAACCAGTTCGTCTACAGCCAGCGCTCCGACGGCCTGATTATCAGCACCCCCACCGGCTCCACCGCCTACTCGCTGGCCTCCGGCGGCCCGATCCTGCACCCCACGCTGCAGGCGTTCGCGCTGGTGCCGATCTGCCCGCAGTCGCTGTCCAACCGCCCGATCGCCATCAGCAACAACTGCGAGGTGGAGTTCATGCTCACCCGCGGCCTGGACACCAAAGTGCACTTCGACGGCCAGTCGCACTGCGACCTGATGGAAATGGACCGCGTGATCATCCGCAGCTACCGCAACACGCTGAAGATCCTGCACCCGATCGGCTACAACTACTACGACATGCTGCGCCACAAGCTCCACTGGGGCGAGCGCCTGCTGTGAGGCCAACATGCTGTTATCGCTGAACGTCAAAGATTTTGTCATCGTCGACCAGCTGCAGCTGGAATTCGCCGCCGGCTTCACCGTGCTGACCGGCGAAACCGGCGCCGGCAAATCCATCATCCTCGATGCGCTGGGCCTGCTGCTGGGCGACCGCGCCGAAGTGAGCCAGATCCGCGAAGGCGCCGAGCGCGCCGAGCTCTCGGCCCATCTCGACATCGCCCGCCTGCCCGACCTGCAAGCCTGGCTGGCGACCAACGAACTGGCCGGCGACGACGGCGAGCTGCTGATCCGCCGCATCGTCGACCGCGGCGGCCGTTCGCGCAGCTTCGTCAACGGCCAGCCGGCCACCCAGGGCCAGCTCAAGACCATGGGCGACTACCTGGTGGATATCCACGGCCAGCACGCGCACCAGTCGCTGGTGCGCCCGGACGCGCAGCGCGAGCTGCTGGACGCCTACGCCGGCGCCACCCAGCTGGCGCGCGACGTGCGCAGCGGCTGGCAGGACTGGCAGCATGCCCGCAAGGCGCGCGAGGACTCCGACCGCCGCCAGCGCGAATCGGAGGTGGAACGCGAGCGCCTGACCTGGCAGATCGGCGAGCTGTCCGAACTGGGACTGGCCGCCGACGAATGGCCGCAGCTCAACCAGCTGCACAGCCGGCTGGCCAACGCCGCCGAGCTGGCGCAATCGGCGCAGGCAGCGGTGGACGTGCTGTCGGAAATGGACGGCAGCTGCCTGACCCTGCTATCGCAGGTGCAGAGCCGGCTGGGCAAGCTGTCCGGCTACGACACCCGGCTGGCCGAATCGCTGGCGCTACTGGACTCGGTGGACGCCGAGCTGCGCGAAGTGGTGTACAGCCTGCGCGATTACGCCGGCGGCTTCGAGGAAGACCCCGGCCAGCTGGCCGACGTCGAGGCGCGCATCCACGCGCTGATGAGCGCCGCGCGCAAATACCGCTGCCAGCCGGAAGACCTGCCCAAGAAACTGGCCGACTGGCAACAGCAGCTGGCCGAGCTGGAAGCCGCCACCGACATCGAGGCGCTGAGCGTGGCGGAAAGCGCCGCGCTGGCACGCTACCGCGCGCAGGCCGAAGCGCTGTCCGCCAAGCGCCGCCAGGCGGCCGCCGAACTGTCGACCCGCATCGGCAACGAGATGCAGCGGCTGGCGATGGAGGGTGCGCGCTTCGCCATTGAGCTGTCCGCCGCCAGCGAACCCACCGCCCATGGGCTGGAAACCATCGAATACCTGGTGGCGGCCAACCAGGGCGGCACGCTGCGGCCGCTGGCCAAGGTGGCCTCCGGCGGCGAACTGTCGCGCATCAGCCTCGCCATGCAGGTGGTGATCAGCCAGGTGGCCAGCGTGCCGACACTGATCTTCGACGAAGTGGACGTGGGCATCGGCGGCCGCGTGGCTGAAGTGGTGGGCAAGCTGCTGCGGCAGCTGGGCGAACGCTACCAGGTGCTGTGCGTCACCCACCTGCCGCAGGTCGCCTCCTGCGGCAACCAGCACTGGCGTGTCAGCAAGGCGGCGGAAGCCGGCCGCACCGTCAGCCGCATCAGCCCGCTGGACGCCGAAGGCCGCATCCTGGAAGTCGCCCGCATGCTGGGCGGCGAGGACATCACCGCCACCACGCGCCAGCACGCCAGCGAGATGCTGGCCAGTAATGCCTGAGCGGCACAGCACCAGCCATCAGCCCGGCCTCGCGCCGGGCTTTTTCATGCCGCCAGCCAGGCGCTGTACAGTTCACCGCGCATCGGCACGCCGGACTCCTGGCGCAGTATCACCGGGCGACTTTGCCAGCGGGCAAAGCCGGCGGCGGCCAGCTGTGCAGCAAGGTAGGCCGGCGCATGGCTGTAGCGGCCGCTGCTGTTGAGATGGAAGCCCGCCGCATCGCCGGCCAGCAACTCGCTGGAAAACACCAGTTGCCCGCCCGGCTGCAGGCTGCGGGCAATGGCCGGCAGTACGACGGATAGCTCGCCGATGTAGATGAAGGTATCCATGCACACCGCCAGCTCGAAGCGCTCGGGCTGTGTTGCCAGCCAGCTGCCCAGTTCCGCCTGTGCCAGCTGTTGGTAGATGCCCTTGGCCAGCGCCTCGCGCAGCATGCCGGCACTCAGGTCCACGCCAACCAGGCGGCTGGCATGCGGCTGCAACACGCTGCCGATCAGCCCGGTGCCGCAGCCCAGGTCGGCGATGCGCCAGGCGGCTTGCGGCCAACCCTGCTCCGCCGCCAGCGCCGCCACCATGGCCGGGCCCTGATAATCCAGCTCACCCAGCTTGCGCTCGAAGCTGGCGGAAAACTGGTCAAACGCCTGCTGCACATAGTCATCGCTGCAGCGCGCCGGGGTGTCGCTGCCACCGCAGGCGGCCAGCAGATGCTGCGCGATGGCGTTGTCCGGCTGCTGCTGCAGCCACTGCCGCAGCAGCGCCTGCGCTGCCTCGGGCTGGCCGATTTCGTGCAGCGCCTGCGCCAGTGTGGCTGGCGGGTGTTTGCCGGCGCCCTCGCAGACGATGCCGCGGTAGTTGCATTGCTGCGCCAGCGTCGCCTCGCCGCCCGCCGCATGGTGCGCGGAGAGCAGGAACCAGGCATCCGGCAGTTCCGGTTTGAGTTTCACCGCCTGCAGCCAGGCCTGCTCCGCCTGCTCGGCATTGCCCAACGCCGCCTCGCTGGCACCCAGATTGGTCCAGAAAAAATACTGCCCGACGTCGCGCGCCAGCGCGGCGCGGAAAGCCGCCACCGCGTCGGCGTAGTGCTGCAGGCTGGCACTGACGATGCCCAGGCTGAACCACCACGCCGCCGGCGCGCTGTCCGCCTGCACCGCCTGCTGCAGCCAGGGCAGCGCCTCGGCATCGCGCCCCTGCTGGTGCAGCGCACAGCCCAGCCAGTGCCGGCCGGCGGCATCGTCGGGGTTGGCCGCAAGGTGCTGGCGGTACAGTGCCTCGGCGGCGGCGAGGTCGCCGGCCAGGTGCTGGCGCTGGGCGGACTGGAACAGGGATTCGGTAGCGGAGGACATGGTGTGACGGCGAGCGGGGAAAGGCTGTCACTATATGAACTTTGCGCGGCAGCGGCCAGCGGGAAGCCCCATGCAGGGCGTTCCGCCAGCATGCGGCCAACCTGAGTGTGGCGGAACGCCCGGCCTTGCCGGGCTTCCGCCCTACGGCGCTACTTCACGGCGGCGACGAAGTCGGCGAACGCCGCCACCAAGCGATCCACATCCGCCGCGGAGGTGTCCGGGCACACCAGGATCATGTTGTGGAACGGGGTGATCAACAGGCCGCGGTTGAGCAGGAACAGGTGCACGATGTGCTCCAGTTCGCTGTCCAGAATCTTGTCGGCCTCGCTACCGTTGGCCGGCGGCACTGCGGTGAACTGGAACTCGGTGCGCGCGCCAATCTGGGTGACGCACCATGGCAGGCTGTGCTGCTCGATGACGCGGCGCAGCCCTGCGGCCAACCTTTCCGCCAGACCGAACATGTACTGGTAGGCGCTGTCGGTCATCACCTCGGCGAGATTCGCCCGCATCGCCGCCATGGCCAGCAGGTTGGCGGTGAGCGTGGTGCCGATGCCGCTATGCCCCGGCGGCGCGCTGCGCTTGGCTTCCTCGGCACGGCGGGCAGTCTGCTCGCTGAAGCCGTACACCGCGCACGGCACGCCGCTGGCTACCGGCTTACCCACCACCAGCAGGTCCGGCTGCAGGCCGTGGGCGCGAGTGTAGCCGCCGGGGCCGCTGCTGATGGTGTGGGTCTCGTCGATCAGCAGCAGCGTGCCGTAGCGCTGGCACAGCGCCTGCGCCGCCTGCCAGAAGCCCGGCTGCGGCAGCACCATACCGATATTGGTCATCGCCGGCTCGGCCAGCAGGCAGGCCACCTGGCCATCCTGCAGTGCGGCTTCCAGCGCCGCCAGGTCGTTGAACTCCACGCTGCGGGTGTGGCGGGTGATGTCGTACACCTGGCCCAGCAGGCTGTCGCGAGTCTGCGGCTGGCCGTCCACCAGATCGACGAACACATCGTCCACCGTGCCGTGGTAGCAGCCGTTGAAGATCAGCACCTGGCTGCGATGGGTGATCGCCCGCGCCCAGCGGATGGCAAAGCGGTTGGCATCGGAGGCGGACAGCGCGAACTGCCAGTACGGCAGGCCGAAGCGGCGCGCCAGCTCCTGCGCCACCCACACGCCGTCCTCGCTGGGCAGCATGGCGGTGTAGCCGCGCTGTGCCTGGCGGGCGATGGCATCAGCCACCGGCTTGGGGCTGTGGCCGAACATGGCGCCGGTGTCGCCCAGGCAGAAGTCCACGTAGTCGTGGCCGTCCACATCCTGGAAGCGCGCGCCCTGCGCCGCCGCTACGTACAGCGAGAACGGCGTCGACCAGTCGTTCATCCAGTGCAGCGGCACGCCGAACAGCAAATGGCCGGCGGCACGCGACGACAGCTCGCGCGAACGCGGCATGCGGGCGATGAAGGCATTGCGTTCAAGGTGGTGCAGCGCCTGGGCCTTGTCCCAGTCGATGCCGTGGCGGGTGCTCATGCTGTTCTCCTTGTGTTTTGTCTTGTGCCGGCATGCGGCCAACGTTGGCCGCATGCCGTGAATCGGTGTGGTCGCACTTACACGTGCAGCTGCAGGTGCTCGCGCTCCCAGGCGGTAATGCCGCGGTTGAAGGTTTCAAACTCTTTTTCCTTCACCGCGCAGAACGCCTGCACGAACTCCTCACCCAGTATCTCCGCCAGCTCCGGGCAGGCCTGCATCAGCTCCACCGCGTCTTCCAGGCTGCGCGGCAGCTCGTAGTCCAGGTCGTAGGCGCTGTCGTTCATCGGTGCGGAAGGCTCGATCTTGCCCACCATGCCCAGGTAGCCGCAGGCCAGGGTGGCGGCCATCGCCAGGTAGGGGTTCACGTCCACGCCGGGCACGCGGTTTTCCAGCCGGCGCGCCACCGCGCCGGACGGCGGAATGCGGATGCCGCAGGTGCGGTTGTCGTAGCCCCAGCGCACATTGATCGGCGCCGCGGTGTGGCGGCTCAGGCGGCGGTAGCTGTTCACGTACGGCGCCAGCATCGGCATGGCATGCGGCAGGTATCGCTGCATGCCGCCGATGTGGTGGAAGAACAGCTCGCTGGCGCTGCCGTCCGGCTGCGAGAAGATGTTCTCGCCGCTTTCACTGCTCACGATGCTCTGGTGGATGTGCATGGCACTGCCCGGCTCGCCTTCCATCGGCTTGGCCATAAAGGTGGCGAAGATATTGTGACGGTAGGCGGTTTCGCGCACCGCACGCTTGAACAGGAACACCTGGTCGGCCAGCACCATGGCGTCGCCGTGGCTGAAGTTGATCTCCATCTGGCAGGCGCCCACCTCGTGGATCAGCGTTTCCACATTGAGTTTGGCTGCCTCACAGAACGCAGACAGTTCCTGGAAGAAGGGGTCGAAATCGTTCACCGCATCAATGGAAAACGACTGGCGGCCAACCTCGCTGCGGCCGGCGCGGCCGGATGGCGGGCGCAGCGGCTCGTGCGGGTTGTTGTTCTGGCGGATCAGGTAGAACTCCATCTCCGGCGCCACCACCGGGCGCCAGCCGCGGTTTTCGTACAGCTTCAGCACCTTGCGCAGCACCGCGCGCGGCGAGATGCCCACCGGGCGGCCGTCGAAGTCCTCGCAGTCGTGGATCACCACCGCCACCGGCTCGATGGCCCACGGCACTAGGCGGATGGTGGACGGGTCCGGCCGGCACACCATGTCCGGGTCGTTGGCGCCGGCAAAGCGCTCAAACTCGGCGAATTCGCCGTTCACGGTGATGGTGAGCACCGCCTTGGACATCTTCATGCTGTCCTCGGCCAGGAACAGGTTCTTGGGCACGATCTTGCCGCGCGCCACCCCGGTCATGTCGGGTATCACGCACTCCACTTCGTGGATACTGTGTTCGCGTATGAACGCGGCGAGTTGTTCATTCATGGTCGTTCTCCTCCGGTATTCCGATCATCATGTTCCGTTGGTTCCCGTCCTTGCCCAGCTTGATCCATCCCTTGCAAAACAGAAAACCGCAGCAAAACGCAGGTGGTGCTACGCATGGTAGATTTGATCAAATAACCATGTCAACAATTTGATCAAATGCGAATTTGCATCACTGCACTGCTCTGCTATGCTTGCGGCCAACTTTGCCCGCCTCCCCGCCATGAAAACCGCTTCCGCCTCCACCCTGCAGGACGATATCTACGACAAAATGCGCCACATGCTGATGCTGGGGCGCTGGCTGCCGGGCGAGCGGCTGAAGATCAACCACCTGGCCAGCGAGCTGGGCGTGAGCCAGATGCCGGTGCGCGCCGCGCTGCAAAGGTTGGCCGCAGAAAAGGCGCTGGTGAACGTGCCCAACTGCGGCGTGACCGTGCCGCAGCTCAGCGTGGCGCAGTTCGACGACATCCTGCAAAACCGCATCCTGCTGGAAGGCGAAGCCGCTTACCTTGGCGCGCAGCGGCTGGATGCCGCCGGCCGCGAGCAGCTGCTGGCACTGTGCCAACGGATGGAAGATGCCATCGCCGCCGACGATGTAAAAGGCTACCTGGACGCCAACGAGCTGTTTCACCTCGCGCTGTACCATGCGGCCAACTCGCCGCTGCTGCTGTCGCTGATCGAAACCGTGTGGCTGCACGTGGGGCCGATTTCCAACCAGCTGCACCAGGACCTGGATGTGTGGAAAACCATGAACGATGCCCACAGTGTGCTGCTGCGGGCATTGCAGAATAATGACGCCGACGGCGTGCGCGCCGCCATTGCCCAGGACCTGCGCACCGCCGGCAGCTACCTGCGCCGCCTGTGCCTGGATTGAGGAACGACCATGCCGAGTTATCAGACTGTTGATCTTGCCAAGAGCTACCGCCTGCTCAACCACGGCCCCACGGTGCTGGTGAGCAGTGCCCACGGCGGGCGCCAGAACGTGATGGCCGCCGCCTGGAGCATGCCGCTGGACTTCAACCCGCCCAAGGTGGCGGTAGTGATCGACAAGTCCACCTTCAGCCGCCAGCTGATCGAAGCCTCCGGCGAGTTCGTGCTCAACGTGCCGCTGCAGCCGCAGGCTGCCGCCGTGCTGCGAGTGGGCTCGGACAGCGGGCTGGACGTGGCCGACAAGTTCGCCGCCAGCGGTCTGGTTGCCGCGCCCGGCCACGCGGTGGCAGCGCCGCATGTGGACGGCTGCGCCGGCTGGCTGGAATGCCGGCTGATCCGCGAGCCGCACAACCAGCAGCAGTACGACCTGTTCATCGGCGAGGTGGTGTCCGCCTGGGCCGACCCGACGCTGTTCGTCGACGGCCACTGGCAGCCGATTCACGACGATGCCAAGCGCACGCTGCATTACATCGCCGGCGGGCACTTCTTCACCATCGGCGCCACGCTGGACGTGCCGCTGCCGGAGTGAGCAATTGCGCCGTCAGCAACAAAAAAGGCAGCGCTTTCGCTCTGCCTTTTTGCATTGCCATGCGGCCAACGTTGGCCGCAGGCCG
The DNA here is from genome assembly GCF_042648525.1 of Vogesella facilis. Classification (NCBI taxonomy): domain Bacteria; kingdom Pseudomonadati; phylum Pseudomonadota; class Betaproteobacteria; order Neisseriales; family Chromobacteriaceae; genus Vogesella; species Vogesella facilis. The sequence continues at coordinate 185,483 of NZ_JBHRXN010000009.1, read as the reverse complement.
CGTCAGCTCACGTGAATGAGCGGCTCGCCCGCTGCCAGCTCGCCAATGCGGCTGGCGTACTCGAAACCGGCGGCATGGAACAGCTGCAGCACCTGCTCCGCCGCTTCCGGCGCCACCGCCACCAGCAGGCCGCCGCTGGTCTGCGCATCGGCCAGCACCCGCAGCTGCCACTCAGCCACGCTGTCGGCACAATGCACGTCGGCGCCGAAGCTGGCCAGGTTGCGCTCGATGGCGCCGGGGCCAATGCCCTGCTCGGCAAAGCCGCGCGCCTCGCGGATCACCGGCACGCTGGCCATGTCCACGTTGGCGGCCAGGCCGGAGCCGCGGCAGATTTCCAGCAGGTGGCCCAGCAGGCCGAAGCCGGTAACGTCGGTGAGCGCATGCACCGCATCCAGCGGCGCCAGCTGCCCGCCCACCTTGTTGAGCTGGGTGGTGGAGGCGATCAGCGCGCGGTAGCCGGCTTCGTCCAGCAGGCCCTTTTTCATGGCCTGCGCCAGCACACCCACGCCCAGGCCCTTGCCGAGGATCAGCACGTCACCGGCCTTGGCATCGCAGTTGCGCTTGATCTGCTCCGGGTGCATCAGCCCCATCACCACCAGGCCGTAAATCGGCTCCGGCGCATCGATGGAGTGACCGCCGGCAATGGGAATGCCCGCCTCGCGGCAGACCGATTCGCCGCCCTGCAGGATGTCGCGAATCACCTCCACCGGCAGGGTGTTCACCGGCATGCCGACAATGGCCAGCGCCATGATGGGCGTGGCGCCCATGGCGTAGATGTCGGAAATGGCATTGGTGGCGGCGATGCGGCCAAAGTCATGGCCATCGTCGACGATGGGCAGGAAGAAGTCGGTGGTGGCCACCAGCGCCTGGCTGTCGTTCAGGCGGTAAACCGCGGCGTCGTCGCTGGTTTCGCGCCCTACCAGCAAGTCCGGGTACGGTAGCAGGTCCTTGGCGCCGGCAAGAATCGATTGCAACACGGACGGCGCGATTTTGCAGCCGCAACCGCCACCGTGAGACAATTGCGTCAATCTGATATCAGCCATCGTAAAGCTCACAAAACCATGTTGTTCAAGGCCGCGACCGTAGCACAGCTATCCCAGTTTGACGAGATCATCGACGTCCGCACCCCGGCGGAATTCGCCGAGGACCACATCCCCGGCGCCATCAACTGCCCGGTGATGAGCGACGAGGAGCGCGTGCGGGTAGGCACGCTGTACAAGCAGGTGTCGCCGTTCGAGGCACGCAAGGTGGGCGCCGCCATCGCCGCACGCAATATCGCCCGCCACCTGGACGAACAGTTTGCCCGCCACCCCAAATCCTGGCGCCCCTTGGTGTACTGCTGGCGCGGCGGCCAGCGCTCCGGCTCCATGGCCATCATCCTGGCGCAGATCGGCTGGGCCGCGCACCAGCTGCAGGGCGGCTACAAGGCTTACCGTCACCAGGTGCTGGACGAGCTGGCCACCCTGCCGGCGCAGCTGGACCTGCGCGTGGTTGGCGGCCCCACCGGCAGCGGCAAGAGCCGCCTGCTGCACGCACTGACCGCTTCCGGCGCCCAGGTGCTGGATCTGGAACAGTTGGCCGCACACCGCGGCTCGGTACTGGGCCGGCTGCCGGATGCCGAGCAGCCCAGCCAGAAGCGCTTCGACAGCCTGCTGATCGCCGCCATCAAGGCGCTGGACCCGGCGCGACCGGTATTCATCGAGGCGGAAAGCAAGAAAATCGGTTTTGTGTCGCTGCCGGATGCGCTGTTCGCCCGCATGCACCAGAGCCCCTGTCTGCAGGTGGCGGCACCGTTGGCCGCACGGGTGGCGTTCCTGCAGCAGGACTACGCCTTCTACCTGGCCGAGCCGGAACGGCTGATCACCCAGCTGGGCTTTTTGCGCAATGTGCACAGCAAGGCGCAGCTGGAAGCCTGGTATGCGATGGCGCGCAGCGGTGACTTCGACACCCTGGTGGGCGAGCTGCTGCTCAAGCACTACGACCCGCTGTACCACCGCTCACAGGGCAAGCACTACACCGCCGGCCAGCAAGCCCTGGCGTTGCCGGCGCTGGACGACGACACCCTGGCCGACGTGGCACAGCAGCTGGCCAGCGCCGGCTAAGCGCCGCCAACCCACGCCGCGCTGCCGCGCGGCACCTCCTTGCCAAGGTATGCGGCCAACGTTGGCGCGCCTTGGCTCGGCTGCCCGGCCTGGTTTGTCAGCGACAGCAAGCGCCAGTCGGCCAAGCGCTTGCGGCCAACCCGCCGGCTTGAGCGCACGATGCCAGCCCGGCTCCACCGCCCGCAAGCCAGCCCCCGCTTCTGCCGCCGACCAACCCGGCAATAAAAAACCGCCGTAGCACAAGGCACGGCGGTTGCATGGCGGGGTGTCGGATTTAGTGACTGCCCAGCACCCCCTGCACGGCCAGCTCCAGTATGCGTTTGGCCGTGTGCATGTCGGCCTGGTGGTAGGCGGACTTCAGGTACGGCACGTAATAGCTCGGGTCGTTGCTGTCGCTGACGTCCGGCTTTTCCGGCAAGTCGTTGATGTAGCAGAAGCGCAGGAACAGCTCGCCCGGCTGCGGCTCCTCGATGCACATGCTCATCTGGCCGCCGATGTGCTGGTCGCTGGGCTCGGTGTGGTAATGCACGGCCTGCAGCTCGGTGAACCGCACCTGCTCGCGCACTACCAGCGCACCGAACTGCACTTCGCGCCGCAGCGTATCCTCGCTGCGTTCCAGAATGTGTACCGCACTGATGTTTTCATCGAAGCGCTGCGGGTCCTCCGCGCGCAACACCAAGCCCTGCCACAGCTGGGCGCGGCTGATATTCAGGCCCAGTGCCTGCTGGTTGAACATCTGAACCAAGTGCTCGTATTTCATTTGTCGTTTACGCCTTGTAACCAATGCTTTGATTGTAAGTCAGTCGCTAAAAAACAACAAAACGCGCGACAGTAACCCGGCCCATTTAATAGCAAACACTTTTGTTTAAACAAGATTTGAAGCCGGATTAAATCGAACGGTTAATTTTATTTTGCATATTGCATATTTATCAATATCTATAAATGCCATTAACATTTAAGCGGTTTGTGTAATACGCCTGCCATGAGAGAATGCCGCTATTGCTTTGCTAACCCACCACGACAGCCAGTGGCCGTCTGTCGGCAAAGCCCATAAGCAATCAGGGTTTCCCTCAAAAAAATGACCAGCAAGAATCAATATCTGCAGCAGCCGGCCGTCGCCGAATTCGTCAGCCAGCTGGCCTGCTGGCTGGACGGCGACCGTTTTGGCGAACACCAGTTCAAGGTGCGCGACAAGATCCTGCCCGCCGACTACGACCGCGATTTCCGCGCCGGCACGCTCGAAGAGGCGTTTCAGCGCTTCTACTGGAATGGCCGCTATTTCCACGAAAGCCAGGCACTGCTGGACGACTATCGGCTACGGCTGCGCAACGCCTTGCGCGACGCCGACAGCCACACCCTGCTGGCCGCCATCAACGACGTGCTGCTGTGGGGTTCCGGCGGCAAGGTCATCAAGCTCTATACCTACAATCGCGACTGGGCCGCGGCCAACCATCCGCAGCTGCTGGACAAGCTGCAGCGCAGCCTGGGCATTCTGCAGTCCGCCACGCCGGATGCCGCGCCGTTCGACGGCGAGCTGCGCATGAATGCCGGCTTTACCAAGGTGTATGCGCTGGCCGGTGACAACATCATGATGTACGACGGCCGCATCGGCGCCGCCATGGGCTACCTGGTGCGCCAGTTCTGCGAAAGCCGCCGCATGCTGCTGCCGGAGGCGCTGTGCTTCCCGTGGGCGCCCGGCGCTTCCACCATGAACCGCAATCCCAGCACCGACATGCTGCATTTCAAGCAACTGGCCAATCGCAGCCGCTTTCACGCCGAGTGGAAGATCCAGGCTAGCTGGATTGCCTGCGCCGCGCTGCAACGCGCCAGCGCCGCCTGGTGCAGCGGCCCCAACGCGCTGCGCCACTTCGAGGCCGCGCTGTTCATGCTGGGTTACGAAATCCCGATGGCGCAGCGCAAGGTCAACAAGCAGCGCCCGGCGCTGGGGCTGTAAGCCGTCACCCTCAGCCACCCCGCCAGCGGGGTGTTTTCATGTGCGCAGCGCGCTGATGCGGTACACGCAGCGCTGGCCGCCCGCCAGCAGATGCTCGCTGCGCTCCACCTCCGCCACGCCGGCAAACAGGCGGCGAAACTGCTGCAGCTCCGTGCGGCAAAACGCCGGACAGGCGCTGGCGGCGGCACAGATCGGGCAATGGTGTTCCAGCAGCAGCCAGTCGGCGCCCTGCTGCTGCACTTGCGCCATATAGCCGTCTTCGCTGCGCAAGGTCGCCAACTGCTGCAGCCGCTCCCCCGGCTCACACGCTGTCAGCGCCTGCTGATAACGCAGCTCGACCTGCTGCGCGCGTGCCGCGATCAGCGCCTCCAGCCCGGCCGCGCCCAGCTGCTCGCCCAGCAACTGCAGCAGCTGTGCACTCAATTCGCCATGTCGATCGGGGAAAACCGCGTGCCCCGCGGCGGTCAGCAACCAGTATTGTGCCGGCCGCCCCACGCCCTCGCGCCGCGACTCGCAGGCCACCAGCCCTTGCACCTGCAGCTGCTGCAATTGCTTGCGCACCCCCATGCCGCTCAGGCCGCTGTGCGCGGCCAGCTGCTGCACGGTCTGGGCGCCGGCGGTCTTGAGCCACTGCAACATGCCGTTGGCCGCCATCAGGATGCCTGCTTCACGGCATGCGGCCGTGCGGCCAACTTGCCAAGCTGCCACACCGCCAGCAGGCACATGCCGCCGCCCAGCGCGATGGTCAGCCGCGTATCCAGCAGGGTCAGCGCGCCGCCCAGCAGCGCCACCAGCACATTGCTGATGCAGAACACGGTGGACAGCAGCCCCATCACCGCGCCCTGCCCGTGATGAGCGAACTGCTCGGCGCACCAGGTGGGCAATAGCGCGTTGTAGATGGCCAGCGGCAGACCCAGCGCCATCACCAGCAGCACGCCGGGCTGCGCCGGCAGGCCGGCCAGCAGCAGCAGGCCAAGCGCGACGATCAGCGCATTGCGCCGCGCCAGCAGTAAGGGCTCGCTGCCATGGCCGCGCTTGCCCAGCGCGGCGCTGGACAGCGTCATCAGCAGGCACAGCCCGGCCGTCACCCAGGCGATGCCGGTGCTGTCCAGGCGGGCGAACTCCACCAGCCACAGCGGGTAGAATTCGTAGAAGGCATTCACCCCCAGCGCGAACAGCAGCTGCATCCAGAACAGTGCGGCCAACAGTTTGTCCTGCCGCAGGAGGCTAAAGGCGTGCTGCTTGCGCACCACCGCCAGCAGCGACACCCCCTGCAGCCCCTCGGCGGCGCCGGTCTCCGGCAGCACCCACAGCAGGATGGCCAGACACGGCAGCAGAGTGAAGGCGCCGATCAGGAACGGCACCGGCTCGCCCAATGGCAGGGTAAAGCCGCCGATCATCGGCCCCACCAGCCAGCCCATGTACAGCACGGCATTGAGAATGGCAAAGCTGCGGGCGCGATCCAGCTGCGGATGCAGGTCGGCCACGATGGCGCGCGCCACCGCCACATTGCCTTCGGTCACCCCGGTAAGAAAGCGCGAGAACACGAACAGCAGGTACCAGCGCATGTCCAGCGCCCAGGCAGTCAGCAAGTAGCCCAGCAGGGTCAGCGTCAGGGTGGTCAGCAGGATGCGGCGGCGCCCCAGCCGGTCGGACAGCGCACCGATGAAGGTGCTGCCCAGCAGGATGCCCAGCGGGTTGGCCGCCAGCGCCAGCCCCAGCAGCAGCTTGGGCGGCAGACCGGCAAAGTGGTTGAAGGCATCCGCCGGCGCATCCACAAAAATGGGTGCCAGGATCGGGTACGGCATGGCGACGCCGGCGGTGCTCATCAGCGCCACCAGGCAGACCGCCAGCAGAATCAGTTTCGGGTGGGCAACAGTCACGGCGTGGGCATCATTCATTCAAGGGTCCGCCAGTATACACAACGTTTGTCATATATAAACTTTTGGTTTGCAAATTGCGCTGCAGCACCGGCTATGTTTCTGGCATCATGCAGGCAAACCTTCACCGGAACGCCGCCATGAGCACCAGCCGCATGCAATGGGAGCAATTGCTGTCCACCCGCCGCTTCAAGGTCCGCGAAGGTGTGATCTGCGAAACCCACACCCCGGCCACGCTGGAAGGCGCCGCCGGCCTGCGCAGCGACTTCCACATCGACCACGACCGCGTGGTGTTTTCCAGCGCCTTTCGTCGTCTGGGCCGCAAGACCCAGGTGCACCCGCTGGCGCCCAACGACCATACCCACAACCGCCTGACCCACAGCGTGGAAGTCGCCAGCGTTGGCCGCAGCCTGGGCAACCGCGTCGGCGCCATGCTGCAGGCGGCCGGCAGCCTGCCCGCCGGTTACACGCCGTTCGACATCGGTGGTGCGGTGCAGGTCGCCTGCCTGGCGCACGACATCGGCAACCCGCCGTTCGGCCACACCGGCGAAGACGCGCTGCGCGAATGGTTCCGTGACCCGGCCCACGCCGCATGGTTGCAGGGCCTGAGCGCCGCCGAGCGGCAGGACATCCAGACCTACGAAGGCAATGCCCACGGCCTGCGCATGGTGTCCACGCTGGAGATGTACCGCGGCGAGGGCGGCATGCGGCTGACCTCGGCCGCACTGGGGGCGCTGATCAAATACCCGTGGACTTCCGATGCGCAGCCGGCGCAGGCGCGCGGCAAGTTCAACCTGTACCGCACCGAGCTGCCGTACTTCGAACGCGTGGCGGCCGAGCTGGGGCTGATCCGCAAGGGCGAACACGAATGGGCGCGCCACCCGCTGTCCTACCTGATGGAAGCGGCCGACGACATCTGCTACGCCATTCTGGACCTGGAAGACGCGGTGGAGATCGGCATCCTCGACGTGCACGAATTCGAGGCGCTGTTCAGCCACTTCGGCGAGATGGAGCGGGTGTGGCGCACCCAGGACATCACGCAGAAATGCGCGATGCTGCGCGGCATTGCCGTGGGCCGCTGCGTGGCGGAGGTGGCGGAAAAATTCATGCTGCACCAGGACACGCTGCTGGCCGGCAGCTTCCAGGGCAAGGACCTGATCGATGTCTGCGCGCAGGACATCAAGCGCACATTGCTGGACGCCAAGGCGCTGGCCAGCCAGAAGGTCTACCGCCACCGCACCAAACTGGTGACCGAGCTGGCGTCCTACCCCTGCATCGGCACGGTGCTGGATATCGTGGTGCCGGCGGTGTACACCCAGGTCACGCAAGGGCCGCAGGCACTGGGCGCACGCCAGGCGCTGGCGCTGGGCCTGCTGCCGGCCATGCCCGAGCACGGCGGCAGCCTGTACCTGGCGTATATGGCCGTGCTGGACTACATCGGCGCCATGACCGACAACTATGCGGCCAACCTGGCACGCGAGATTTCCGGCGTCGGCATCCTGTAAGCCCCGCGCCGGCGGCCGCAGAACAAAGCGTTCTCTGCGCCGCCGGCAAACTGCGGGTAAACCCTTGCCGCAAGGTTGGCCGCAGGCCGCCACAATGGCGCCACCACCGCATCGGGTTTTTCCATGTTCGAACGCATTCTCACCATCATCCTGCCGGTACTGGTCATCGTGCTGATCGGCTGGCTGTACGCCCGCCACGCCCGCCCGGACATGCGCGCCACCAACAAGCTGAATATGGATGTCTGCGTGCCGCTGCTGGTGTTCTCGGCGCTGGCGGCCAAGGATTTCCAGCTGGCGGCGCAGTGGAAGCTGATGCCGGCGGCGGCGCTGCTGGTGGCACTCTCCGGCCTGCTGAGCTGGCCGCTGGCCAGGCTGGCCGGCATCAGCCCGCGCACCCTGCTGCCGCCGGTGATGTTCAACAACTGCGGCAATATGGGCCTGCCGCTGGCGCTGCTGGCGTTTGGCCGCGATGGCTTCAACGCCTTCGTGGTGCTGTTCGTGATCTCCAATCTGCTGCACTTCACGCTCGGCGCCTTCATCTTCAGCAGCCGCACCAGCCTGCGCAGCCTCGGCAAAAACCCCATCGTGCTGGCCACCGCGCTGGGCCTGCTGTTCGGCCTGGCCGGCTGGCATTTGCCGGACTGGCTGATGGGCGGCCTCAAGCTGCTGGGCGAAGCCACTATCCCGCTGATGCTGTTTGCGCTGGGGGTGCGCATGGTGGACGTCAGCTTCAAGGGCTGGCATGTCGGCCTGCTGGGCGCGGTACTGTGCCCGCTCACCGGCCTGGCCGGCGCAGCCATCGCCGTGCCGCTGCTGCAGCTGGACGCCGGCCAGAGCGCGCAGGTGATCCTGTTTGGCGCCCTGCCGCCAGCGGTGTTGAACTTCCTGATGGCCGAACTGTACCAACAGGAGCCGGACCGCATGGCCTCCATCGTGCTGATCGGCAACCTGCTGAGCCTGCTGTTCGTGCCCCTCGGCCTGGCTTTTGCGCTGTAGGCCAAGGCAGGCTACAGTCGGTACTGCACTGCGGCGACCCGTTCGCCGCTTTTTCATCTGTCGCCTTCGGAGGCCGCGTGACCCAATTGACCCGCTTCTGCCTGGTACGCCACGGTGAAACCGCCTGGAATGCCGAACGCCGCCTGCAAGGCCAGACCGACATCCCGCTGAACGCGCAGGGCGAAGAGCAAGCCAGCCACCTGGCGCAAGCCCTGCAGCGACGCGGCCAACGTTTCGATGCCCTGTACAGCAGCGACCTGATGCGCGCCCACCACACCGCACTGCCGGTGGCCGCCGCGCTGGGGTTGGACATCACCCTGCTGCCGGAGCTGCGCGAACGCCACTTTGGCGCCCTGCAGGGCGTTACCCTGCACGCCGGCGCCGACCAGCAGCCGGCGGCGTGGCAAGCCTACGCCAGCCGCGATGTCGAGCACGACCTGGCCGGCGGCGAAAGCCTGAACTGCTTCGCACAGCGGGTACGCGGCGCGCTGGAGCGCCTGGCCGCCCACCATCACGGCAAAACCGTCCTGCTGGTCAGCCACGGCGGCGTACTGGACGTCATCTACCGCCTCGCCTGCGGCCAACCCTTGCACGAGCAGCGCCGCGTCCCCATCCCCAACGCCGCGTTGAACTGGCTCAGCTTCGATGGCAGCCAGTGGCAGCTAGAACGCTGGGCCGACGAGTCGCATCTGGCGCAAGCGCTGGATGAACTGTAAGCCAGCGCCTCCTCGTACGACTGATCTCCTCCCGCCCCAGGAAACCATCATGAGCAAGATCTTCAAGACCCCGCAGCAATGGCGCGAGCAACTGACGCCGGAGCAGTTCCACGTCACCCGCGAAGCCGGCACCGAGCGCCCGTTCAGTGGCGAACACTACTTCCACCAGCGCCGCGGCCGCTATCACTGCATCTGCTGCGATGCACTACTGTTCGAATCCAGCACCAAGTTCGATGCCGGCTGCGGCTGGCCCAGCTTCTGGGAAGAAGCCGTACCCGGCAGCATCACCCGCCTGCGCGACAGCAGCCACGGCATGGTCCGCACCGAAGTGCGCTGCGCACAATGCGACGCCCACCTTGGCCACGTGTTCGAAGACGGCCCACCACCGACTGGCGAGCGCTATTGCATCAATTCCGTCGCGCTACAGTTTGTGGAGGATGGCGAGGTGTAGGTGTTGTAGGGAGGCAGATTAATTGAAAAATCTGGGCACGAGACGTGAAATGCCCGCCTCTCCCAGCCGCAACGACCCCGCGTCCGAGAAGGTGCGGGCACAAGGCTCGCAGCGATGCTAGCCCTACTTACTGGGGGACCGCATGATCGATAACGAGCTTGCCAAGCCAGAAGCAGTTGCAGACGGTGACAACCACGCCGGTAGTCGACAGCCCGGAAGTCAGCCGGCACCCAGAGCGACTGAAACTGCCGAGGCACGATGTCGACCCGAAACAGCGCACGCAAAGCGCCAGGAAACGCGAACACGCGCTGACTTCTACAAGATGCGCACGACGTAGCCAACGCATTGCCATGGCTACGGCCGTGCCGATAGCTGCAACCATACAGCCCAACTATCGCCTTGCCGCCGCAAAGCCGCACCATTCATGGGGCTCCCGTAACCTGCTTCGGGCCGAATCGGGAATCCCAGGCAGCAATATGACCACCGCCCGGCAACATGCACGTGCGGTGCACACCGGCGGTTTTGAAATACCAGCCACGGCCTATTTGAAACAGCTATAGCTTGCGTCGCAAACTCTGCCTCGCACCGGGGCCTGCAGCGCGCTACCCCTTCGCCACTTCCGCCTGCTTGCCAGTCTTTGCGGGTGCTCTACCCCATTAGGCTCACTCGGAGCCAGGCCGGAGCGACCACATCGACAGTGGGAAATGATGGTCGGAACACCGTTGCAGTCTAAATCCGACACCACACCCTATTTTTAATAAATCATTGAAATAGTTTTAAAAAATATTGAATTTGGCGTCGCCAGCAGGGTCCAACCTAGCAAATCCACGCGCCTTTCATGGTGTGCTGTCGCCGTCGAGTTCAATGGTGGGCCTGCTGGCCATGTTCCAAACGGATGGCACCTTCCCGTTGTGGAAGCCTCTCATCCTGGCATCGATTCAGTCATCACTTTCACGCATGTAGCACACAGCCGCGCCTACCTCAGGTAACAGCACGCTGCTGTGCCGCGCTTTGCCATCATCGGCACCACCACAGACGTCGCCCAGCACTCCATGTCGGCATAGACAAGAGGAGTGTGATCATGTCTTTCAAACCCCGCCACGGGCCTGCCTCGGCCGCGCTACAGCAGCAGACAGCCGCATCGTCGACAATAACGGCGCATTACGATGCGGAGCAGCATCAGCAGAAAACCAAAACAACTCCGGCGCCCACCACGCTTGAGCGCCCCCCGGCGACACGTCTCAGCCGCCGTCTGGAACAGCTGCGCCCGATACTGCGCCCCACCCCGCACGTGCCCCTGATCATGGAAGGCATGAATCTGTTCGCCAAACTCGAGTTCGTCAACCCGGTAGGCAGCATCAAGGACCGTTCCGCCTACTGGATTCTCAAACGTGCCGCCGAGCGTGGCGAGATCAACGAGGAGACGACGATAGTCGAATCTTCCTCCGGCAACTTTGCCACCGCACTGGCCACCTTCACTCACCTGGTCGGCCTGCGCTTCATCCCGGTGATCGATCCCAACATCGCCGCCAGCTACGAGTCATTCCTGCGCAACATCTGCACCTCGGTGGCAAAGGTAGATGAGCGCGATGACACCGGCGGCTTCCTGAAAACCCGCCTGGAAATGGTCAAGCAGCTGTGCGCCACGATTCCGAACAGCTACTGGACCAACCAGTACGCCAACGAAGACGCCGTCGAGGCGCACTACCTGCTCACGGCGGGTGAAATCTGCGACAGCTTCGACTCGCTTGACTACGTGTTCATCGCGGTCAGCACCGCCGGCACCATTGCCGGCGTCTCCCGCCGACTCAAAGAACACTTCCCGAACATCAAGGTCATCGGCGTCGATAGCGAGGGCTCCATCATCTTCGGTGGCGCGCCGCGCAAACGCCACATCCCCGGCCTTGGCTCCAGCATCATCCCGCCGCTGCTATCACAAGCCCTGATCGACGACGTGGTGGTGGTACCGGAGAGCGAGACCGCCGCCGCATGCCAGGAGCTGCTCACTACCCAGGGGCTGTTCGTGGGCGGTTCCAGCGGCACTGCCTATGCCGCGGTCAAGCGCTACGCCCCCAAGATGGTTGGCCGCAAGCGCCCTACCGTGCTGTTCCTGTGCGCGGATCGCGGCACGCCTTATCTCGATACCGTGTACGACAGCAACTGGACGACACGGCTTGAGTAGGGAGACACATCATGAAATTCGAACTGTCCATCATCAACGGCAAGACCGTTGCCGACATCCTTCGTCCCCGCCGGAAAGAATGTGTCGATATTGTCCGACATGCCTATCTCACCCATGCGGCAGGGCACTCCGTCAATCCGGACAGCTATTTCCTGCGCTTTCCAGACAAGCCGGACTGCCGGATCATTGCCTTGCCCGCCTATCTTGGCGACGACACCGACGTGGCCGGGCTGAAATGGGTTGCCAGCTTTCCCGGCAACGTCCAGAAAGGTTTTCCCCGCGCGTCGGCGGTACTCATCCTCAATAACTACGACACCGGCTATCCCTTCGCCATTCTCGAAGGCTCGATCATCTCGGCCTCGCGCACCGCTGCTTCAGCCGCGCTGGCGGCATACTGGTTGAACGGCAAGGCCCGGCGGGCACACTCGCTGGGCATCGTGGGTACCGGTTTCATCGCCCGCTACATCTACGAATTCCTGGTCGACACCGGATGGGAAATCGAGGAAGTCCAGCTGTACGATGCGGCCCCTCACGAGGCGGAAAAGTTCATCAAGACAGCGTGCCGCCAGGAGTTGCACCGCAGCGTCACGGTGGCTTCCAATGCGGAAAGCCTTATCCGCAGCTGCGACCTGATCGTCTTCACCACCGTCGCCTCGACGCCCTACATCACCGATGCCGCGCTGTTCACCCACAACCCGGTGGTGCTGCACATTTCGCTGCGCGACCTTGCGCCCGAGGTTCTTCTGCAATCGCAGAACGTGGTCGACGACGTCGAACACGTGATGAAGGCCAATACCTCACCCCACCTTACCGAGCAACTTACCGGCAACCGGCAATTTGTCACCGGCAGCCTGGCCGAAGTCATGCTTGGAGAGCGCACCGTCGACCACAGTCGCCCGGTCATTTTCTCGCCGTTCGGCATGGGGATACTCGACCTGGCGGTCGGCAAGTGGGTATATGACCAGGCGGTCACCAGCGGCCAGAATGTGCGACTGCCCACCTTCTTCCATGAGGTGGTGCGATGAAAACCGCCATGGCAAACAGGCCGGAAACGGTCACTCGTGCCGAGCATCTCTTGGCCGAGCTGCTCGCCAGCGTCATGCATGTTGACCGCGTGCCGATCGATCAGGACTTTTTCGCAGAGCTTGGCGCCGACTCGCTAGTGATGGCGCATTTCTGCGCCCGGGTGCGGAAGTGTGCGGACCTACCACCAGTCTCGATGAAGGACGTTTACGCCCATCCAACAATCCGGCGCCTGGCGGCCGCAATCGCCGCTACGGCACCTACCGCCCCCCAGCCGACGGCGAGCGCGGCGGCGATAGCAGCAACCCCAACCACCGCGCGCGAGTACCTGCTGTGTGGCACGCTGCAGGCGCTGTTCTACCTCGGTTACACCTACCTTGGGGTGTTCGCCGCCGTCGAAGGCTATCAGTGGCTGATCGCCGGGGCGCAAGGCCTAGCCAAGATGCTGCGCCTGGGGCTGTTCGGCAGTGCGGCTTTCTTCGTGATGTGCCTGGTACCGATCGCCGCGAAATGGCTGCTGATCGGTCGCTGGCAGTCACAACAGATCCGCCTCTGGAGCCTCGCCTATATACGCTTCTGGATCGTCAAGACACTGATCCGCTCCAACCCGTGCATTCACCTGTTCATCGGTTCGCCACTGTACGGGCTTTACCTGCGGGCGCTGGGGGCAAGCATCGGCCCACGAACCGTTATTCTCTCGCGGCATATCCCGGTGTGCACCGACCTGCTGACTATCGGCGCGGGTAGCGTGCTCCGCCGGGATGCCTTCTTCCAATGCTACCGGGCCGAGGCCGACCGGATAGAGACCGGCCCGGTGACGCTGGGCCAGAACGTCCTTGTCGGTGAAGCCGCCGTGCTCGACATTGGCACCACCATGGGCGACGGCGCACAGCTTGGCCATGCTTCGGCCCTGCATAGCGGCCAAACGATACCCGCCGGCGAACACTGGCATGGCTCGCCGGCACAACCTACCACGACCGATTATGTCCGGGTCGCGCCGACCCGCTGCAGCACGCTACGGCGCACCCTCTATGGCGCCTTCACCCTGATCGGCGTTTTCTTCCTGCTGGCGCCACTGCTGGAAAGCGGCTTCGGCCTGCTGTTCCTGTGGTCATCGTCACTGGCCGGGACGCTAGACCCGAGCCTACACAGCAGCAGCGGCAGCCTGACCGCGTATGGCTGGCTGGCTGAAGCGCTGACCTTCGCCACCGTTTTTTTCTTCGGTGCCTTGCTGGTCGGCCTGCTAGCCGTCGGCCTGCTTCCCCGTGTCTTGGGCATGTTCATCAAGCCGGATACGGTCTACCCCCTCTACAGCTTTCACTACGCGATACATCGGACCATTGCCTGGCTGGGGCGGCAACGCTTCCTCACCGTGCTCTTCGGTGACAGCTCCTACATCGTCCACCTCCTGAGCTGGATAGGCTATCGCCTGACGCCTGTCGTACAGACCGGATCGAATTTCGGCAGCGAAGTAACCACCACCAACCCCTTGCTCACGTCGGTGGGTAGCGGAACGATGGTTGCCGACGGTCTGTACCTGATCAACGACGAGGTATCCAATTCCTCGTTCCGGGTATCGCGAACCGCGATCGGCCCATGCAACTTCGTGGGCAACTACGTTACCTATCCTGCCGGCGCCAAAACCGCAGACAACTGCCTGCTTGCCATCAAGGTCATGGTGCCGATCGATGGCCCGACTCGCCAGGGCGTGGGCCTGCTGGGCTCCCCACCGTTCGAGATTCCACGTTCAGTAGAGCGCGACAGTCGCTTCGACTATCTCCAGCATGGCGAAGCGCTGCGCCAAGGGTTGGCCGCAAAGAACCGCTTCAACCTGAAGACCATCAGTCTGTTCCTGTTCACCCGCTGGCTAGGGGTGCTGCTGGTCGTGCTCATCGATCTGGCAGCAGTCGAACTGTTCTATGACGTGTTAGCCCATGCACTCATGGCCGCACTGTTCACGTTTAGCGCAGTGACCGCCATTGCCTACTACGCACTGGTGGAGCGCTGCTTCATCGCACTCGCACCGGCACCACCACCCATCTGTTCCATCTACGACCCGGATTTCTGGTGGGTGGAGCGCAACTGGAAACTGCACCCGATCAGCGTTTACCACCTGTTCGACGGCACGCCGTTCAAAGGCCTGCTCTGGCGGCTGATCGGCGTCAGCGTCGGCAAGCGACTGTTCGACGACGGCGTGCACATCTCCGAACCCACCCTGACCACCATCGGAGACGAGTGCGTACTCAACCATGCCAGCAAGATCCAGTGTGAATCACAGGAGGATGGCACCTACAAGTCCGGCCCGACCACGCTAGGTGCCGGCTGCACACTAGGCGTAAACGCCTTCGTGCACTACGGCGTGACCATGGGCGACGGCTCGCTCCTGGTCGCAGACTCCTTCCTCATGAAGGGCGAAGATGTGCCGCCGGGTACACGTTGGGCGGGAAACCCGGCGCGGGAGAATTAAGATGAACAACATCAAATTGCAGGAACGCAGCATTACCGCCGGTAACGGAAAAGCATTCTGGCAATCGGTCATGCTCGACAGCGGCTTCACCGCGATACCGCGCTGGACGCTGGACACGACTGCAGATATCGATGAATACGAGATAGCGATTCCCGCCGAGCTAATGACAGCAGTACATCAGTTGGCTACGGCACTGTCGCTACCGCTCAGCGTGGCGCTGTTGAGCGCACACGCCAAGGTGCTCGGCGCACTCAGCGGCGAGCAGGAAGTGACCATTGGCTACGCCCAGGGAGGCAGCTCGCCGCTGCCGTTGCCGCTGTCGCTGGCAGCGCGCACATGGCGCGAGCTACTGCAGTACACCGCCCAGGCGGAGGCAACCCTGCTGGAATACCAGAACTTTCCCGTCGCCGAACTGCAACGCGAACTGGGCCTCACCGCACCGTTGTTTGAGGCCGAACTGGCCATCGACTCAGAGGGCAATCGCGGCCTGGCCGCAAGCACCGTGCTGGCCGTCGGCTTTGCACAAAGCCCACACACACCGCCGCCTGATGGCTACGTGCTGCAACTACGATACAGAACGGATGTCCTGGACGACGCATGCGCGGCCAGAATTGCCGGCTACCACCTGACTGCGCTGGCCCTCATGACGGCCGCCCCCGACGCAGCACATGCCAGCCAGACCCTGCTGTCGGCAGAAGAACTTCACTACCAATTCGACGGCTTTGCCGGCCCGCACCGCGAGTTGCCGGACGGCGCGATGCATGAGCTGTTCGAGAAGCAAGCGCTGATCCATCCGGACACCATTGCCGTCATGCATGGCAACCAGCAACTGACGTACCGGCAGCTCAACGCACGCGCCAATCGGCTGGCCCGCACGCTCCTGACCCAAGGCCTGCGCCGCGAAGGCGTGGTCGCCGTCGTCTGTGAGCGCAACCTCGACTGGATAACGGCAGTCTTCGCGATCTTCAAGGCGGGAGGTGCCTACCTGCCAATCGAGCCGCACTTTCCAGCCGATCGCATGGCTCGGATGCTTACCCGTGCCGACTGCCATTTCGTGCTCACCGAGCAGGACAGCTGCGCCACACTCGATCCACTACTCGACACCCCCGCCATGAGGCAGCTGGAAATCCAGCGTCTATTCATTGGCCCGGCCAGCACGGAAGCCGGCCTTATCGCCGATCTCGGTATCGGCACCAGTGCCGACCAGCTCGCCTACATCTACTTCACCTCCGGCTCTACCGGAGAACCCAAGGGTGCCATGTGCGAGCACGCGGGCCTGGTCAACCACCTGTTTGCCAAGATCGATGACTTGCAGATCGGTGCGGGTAGCGTGGTCGCCCAAACCGCACCGCAATGCTTCGACATTTCCCTGTGGCAACTGGTCGCCGCGCTGCTGGTCGGTGGGCACACGCAACTGATCGAGCAGGAGGTCATCCTGGACACCAAGCGCTTTGTCGACAAGTTGGTCGATGCCAAAGTCAACGTACTGCAGGTAGTGCCCTCCTATCTTGAAGTTGTGCTCTCTTACCTGGAGGCGCAGCCCCGCGCACTGCCGGACTTACGCTACGTGGCAGTCACCGGCGAGGCGCTGAAAAAGGAGCTGACACAACGGTGGTTTGCCGCCCTGCCGGAGATCAAGCTGGTGAACGCTTACGGGCTCACCGAGACCTCGGACGACACCAATCACGAAATCATGGACCGCGTGCCCAGCCGGGAGCGGGTGCCGCTTGGCCGAGCGGTCAACAACGTACACGTCTATGTCGTTGACGAGCAGCTGTCACCGGTACCTCTGGGCGCACCCGGCGAGATCGTGTTCTCGGGGGTATGTGTTGGCCGCGGCTATATCAACGATCCGGAGCGCACACAGCACGCCTTCATGCCCGATCCACATCACCCTGGCCAGCGGCTGTACCGCAGCGGCGACTTCGGCCGCTGGCTGCCCGAAGGCAAGCTAGAGTACCTCGGCCGGCGGGATGCCCAGCTCAAGATCCGCGGCTTCCGCATTGAACTCGGCGAAATCGAGAATAGCCTGCTGCGCCTCCCTGGCGTACGCGATGGCGCCGTCGTCGCAGTCGACCGGGTCGGACGCGGCAAACAACTGGTGGCCTTCTACGCCGGTGAGCAAGCACTCGCCCCCACCACGCTGCAGCAACAGCTCGGCGAATCGCTCCCTCAATACATGATCCCGTCGGCATTCCACTGGCAACCCAAACTGCCACTGACTGACAACGGCAAGATCGACAAGCGAACGTTGGCCGCATATGCCAGCGAAACCGACCTGGCCAAACCGAACCACGGCCAAAGCCGCACGCCGACTGAGCAACAGCTGGCGTGCGCCTGGGCGGAAATCCTCTGCATCCCGCCGCAGCAAATCGGCCCGGATGCCCACTTCTTTGAGCTTGGCGGCACCTCGCTATCCGCCCTGCAGCTGGTAACTCAATTGAATCGTGCCATCTCCGTGAAGGAGCTGGCCGCTCACCCGGTTCTCGCCAATCTGGCCCACCTCATCGACACGCGGGCCAGATAGCCGTTACAGAAGGAGCTTGCTCAAAATGTCATCACTCTTTGCCACCCCATCATCCTCACCGCCGGCCATGACGCCCGATGTGACGATACGCGCCGGAAAACCGCCACTCCTACAGGTGGACAGCAGCGGCGATGCCACCCGCTGGGCCGCCGAACACCGTGACATGCTACGCACTGCCGTGCATGAGCACGGTGCACTACTCGTCCGTGGCCTCGGTTTGCATGACGTGACGGGCATCGCCGCCGTGTTCCTGCAGCTGGGTACACTGATGATCGAACGGGAGGCTTTCGCCTCCCGGCACCACTACTCCGACGCGCTCTATTCCTCGTCGAAGTGGCCAGCCAATCAAAGCATGTGTCTGCATCACGAGCTTAGCTATGTTCTCAAGCCACCCTCGCTGATGCTGTTCGCCTGCCTCTCCGCCCCCCTCGAAGGTGGAGCGACCCCGCTTGCCGACGAGATCGAGATATTGCAGTCGCTGCCCGCCGAGCTGATTACGCGTTTCGAGCGTGATGGCTGGCTGCTGATCCGTAATTACAACGACGAGATCGGCGCATCGCTCGGCGAAGCCTTCGGCAGCAACGATCATTACGCGGTGGAGAACTATTGCCGTGCCAATGCCATCAAGTTTGCGTGGCAACCAGATGGCTCGCTACGCACCTGGCAGCACCGCAGTGCGGTGGTCAGACATCCCGTTACGGATCAACGCTGCTGGTTTAACCAGGTCGCCTTTCTGAATGAATGGACCATTGAGCCAGAGGTTCGCGAATACCTGGTGGATAGCTATGGCGAAGATGGCCTGCCGTTCAATACCCGCTTCGGCAACGGCGACCCGATCAGCCCGGAGACCGTACAGCTGATCAACAAGGCCTATAGCGACAACACCATGCGCGACCAGTGGCAACCTGGCGACATGATGCTAGTGGACAACATCCGCATGGCACATGGCCGGGAAAGCTTTCAGGGTACCCGCGAAGTGCTGGTCGGGATGGCTGACGCGGTGAGTCTGGGATAAGCCACCGCGCTTGATTCCACGGATGCTTGACGGCACCCGTTGTCAGAGCAAAGGAGTTCGTAATGTCAGCAAAGGAATATTCGACGTTGCTACAAAACGGGCCAGTAGCAACGGAGCAAACCACGAGGCGATATCGCCGACAGCCCGCAGAAATGGCCTTGGCGGTACTGCAGGCCAAGGTATTGATCTGCGACCCGATATCCGCTGTCGCTGTAGCACGACTACGCGATAGCGGGCTGCAAGTCGACGAGAGGGTCGGACTCTCCGCCGAAGCGCTGGAGGCGCTCATTGGCGGTTACGATGCCATCGTCGTCCGATCCGCCACGCGACTCACCGCCAAGCAGATCGCCGCGGCCAACCGCTTGCGACTGATCGTGCGTGGCGGCATCGGCACTGACAATATCGACCTCGACGCCGCCGCAAAACGCCACATCCCGGTATTCAACACCCCGAAAGCATCGACCGCCTCGGTTGCCGAGTTGGCCCTGGGTCAGCTGCTTGCCCTGGCACGGCGCACCCCGCAGGCGGATGCCGCGTTGAAGGCCGGGAAGTGGCCGAAACGTGAATTCTCGGATGGTGTTGAACTCAAGGACAAGACGCTGGGCATCATCGGCGTGGGGCGGATAGGCGGCACCTTGGGACGCTACGCTTTGGCACTCGGCATGCGCATCATCGGCACTGACACCAACACCATGCCGGCGGGCAGCTTCGACGGTCTCGAACTCGTCCCGCTGGCAGCCCTGCTCGCCCGCGCTGACTGCATTTCGGTACATACCCCGAGCCTGGATGGCCAGCCTGTTATCGGCCGGCAAGAAATTGCACAGATGAAAGATGGCGCCCTGCTGATCAACTGCGCACGCGGAGGCCTGATAGACGAGGCGGCGCTGCTCGAAGCCCTTGAGTCCGGCAAGCTCCGCGGCGCCGCCCTTGACGTCTTCAGTGAGGAACCGCCCCAGGAGCAGCGTCTCATCCACCACCCCCAGGTCATCTGCACACCACACCTTGGCGGCGCCACACGAGAAGCCCAGGCCCGCATCGGGATGGAGGTCGTCCGGATCTTGCTGGATGAACTGTAGTGCGTGCTACCACGGAGAGTCACATGCTGCTGCCAGCAGAGCATGAAGTGCATATCTGGTGTGTCAGTCTGAAAGTGACGCCAGAAACGGCGGCCCGCCTCTACGCATCACTTTCCATCGACGAACAGGAACGAAGCTCACGTTTCCATTTCCAGCACGATCAACAGCACTTTGTGGTTGCGCACGGAGCATTGCGCGACCTCCTGGGGCGCTATCTCGCGCTACAGCCAGCACGACTAAGCTATGTTTACAACGCATTCGGCAAGCCGGAACTCAGCCCTGTACTTGGCAGCCGGCTCAGATTCAATCTGTCCCACTCCGCCGATCTTGCCCTCATCGCGATTGCGGCCAACGTTGACGTCGGTATTGATCTTGAGGCCATCCGTGAACAAAGCGGGTATGCGGCAATCGCTCAGCAATTCTTCGCCGCAACGGAAATCCAGCAGCTGGACAGGCTCCAGGGCCGCGGTTACACCGAGGCTTTCCTCAGGTACTGGACCAGAAAAGAGGCGTATCTGAAAGCCCGCGGCGACGGCCTCACCATCCCCTTGGATAGCTTTACCATCCCTCAAGCAAGTAATCCGCCATACGCCTTACCTGGCTGCCAAACTCCGGAAGAGAGTGTCAGGATGGAGGGCTGGTCGCTCTATGATCTACAGCCTGCTCCCGACTACCTGGGGGCACTGGCCATTGAGGGAAACGGCTGGGGCTTAAAGCAATATCAGTGGATGCCATAGAAGGGGCAATCTGAATCGCCTCTGCGCCTGTAGTCATTTCTGATGGCAGCTTCACAGCCCTAACCGTTCCATGCATTGAGCATTGTCGAACGTCGCCTTTGGCCAACGATTTGCCGCTGACCATATTGGTTAGGCAGCTGGTCGGCCAAAGCGGACACCAGAGCGGAACGCACTAATCGGCAGCTTTATGGTACTAACCAGCCATCAGAAAGTGGCTACCCGAGCAGGGGAAATTCAGCCTGCAAGTGAGTGATGCGGACGTTTAAGAAGAGGCTGCCATCTCTTGACTCTACCGAACGGAGGCAGGCCCTCCCTCGTACTTGCCACGATTGTCACGGGATACCCGCCAATGTAGCAGTGACCTCATCGACTAGCTGGCATGCAAGGCGCGACTCACGCATGCCCCGGCGCCGTAGTGGATTGCGCCGTTGCAGACAGCAACTCTGAAATCACCCTCCGCAGCCAGCGGTTACCCGGGTCGTGGTGATAGCGTTCGTGCCAGTGCTGCTTGACTGCGTAGTCCGGCAGCTCGAACGGCACTGGAAACACCCGGAAGCTGCCACGCCCCTCCAGCACCTGTGCCAGCCGCTCCGGAATGGTAACCAGCATGTCGGTCTGCTCAACGACGAAGGCAATGCCCAAGTAGTTGGGCACTCGTAACGCCACCTTGCGGGCAATGCCCTGACGCACAATTTCACGATCCAGAATCAAGTGTCCGGTACCGGAGGACGTCACCACCGCATGCTCTTCGGCCTGGTACTGCGCCAGTGTCAGGCGGTCCTGTATGCGCGGGTGGTCAGTGCTGGCCACACATACATAGCGCTGGCGGAACAGCGCCTGCTGATAAAAGCCGGCTTCCAGCTGAGGCATGAAGCCCAACGCCAGGTCTGCCTCGCCGGATTCCAGCATGCGCGGCGTATCCGCAGACAATGGCACGATATCGATATGCACACCGGGCGAGGTGCGACGCAGGTGCGCCCACAGCCTGGGCAGCAGAACCAGCTGGCTGATGTCGGTCATGCTGATGCAGAACCGGCGTTCTGAGCTTGCCGGGTCGAAATCGATACGGTGGCCGAACACCAGGTTGAGCGAATCCAGCGCCTGCCGCACCGCGTGCTCAAGCTCCCGCGCCATCGGCGTCGGCTCCATGCCGTTGCCGATGCGCACGAACAGCAGGTCGGCAAAGTGCTCGCGCAGCTTCGCCAGCGCAATGCTTACCGCCGGCTGGCCCAGCCCCAGGTTGGCCGCAGCCCGCGTCACGCTGCGCGTCTTGTAGATTTCGTCGAATACCTGCAGCAGACGTATATCCGGCGTTTGCATCACCCCCACCTTTATTCGATTTTCGAATTAAGTACATTGATAGCATTGCATAGACCGAATGTCGACGGCTGCCTACATTGCCATCACCACAACAGCAAAACATCTGCCTTGAGCTGGATCATCACTTTCCAGATGACATCCCGGCAGATGATCCGCACAGATGGAGATGACAATGTTGGAACTTGCCCGACTGGACGACCTGCCCGCCGATTACCGCGCCGCCCTTGGTGAGCAGAACCTGGTGCCTCTGTGGCCCAGCCTGCGCGCGGTACTGCCGCCGGGCCAGCCGCGCCCGCGCACCCAGGCCACCTGCTGGCATTACGAAGCCCTGCGACCGCTGCTGCTGCAGGCCGGCGAGCTGACTCCGATCGAAAAAGCCGAACGCCGCGTGCTGGTGCTGGCCAACCCCGGCCATGGCCTGGACAAGATGCAGGCCAGCGCCGCCATCTACCTCGGCATGCAGCTTTTGCTGCCCGGCGAGATTGCCCCGTCGCATCGCCACACCCCTAATGCGGTGCGCATGATCGTGGAAGGCGAAGGCGCCTACACCACCGTGAACGGCGAAAAATGCCCGATGCAGCGTGGCGACCTGATCCTGACCCCGACCGGGCTGTGGCACGAACATGGCCACGATGGCGACGCGCCGGTGGTGTGGCTGGATGTACTGGACTTGCCGCTGGTGTACTACATGGAAGCCTCCTACGTGGAGGAAGGCCAGCCGCAAACCATCACCGGCCTGGGCAGCGAACGCGCCTACCTGCGTGGTGGCGTGGTGCCATCGCCGGTATTCACCCGCACCAACCCGCGCTACCCGATGCTGCGCTACCCGTGGGCAGACGTACGCGCCGCATTGCTGGCGCTCGCCGCACAACAGCCGGCCGGCGAGGCGGTGCAGGTCGCCTACGTGAACCCGGAAACCGGCAGCGACTGCCAGAACATCCTCGGCTACTCGGCACTGATGCTGCGCCCCGGCGAAACACTGCAGCTGCCGGCACGCTCACCGGCCACGGTACTGCACCTGATCGAAGGCGCGGCCGAAGCCGGCATCGGCGGCAAACCATTCACGCTGGCCGAGGCCGACACCTGCTGCGCCCCTGGCTTTGCCCCGCTCACCCTGCGTAACCGCAGCAGCGAGCAGCCCGCCTTCCTCTTCATCGCCGACGAAGCCCCATTGCACAAGAAGCTGGGACTCTACGAAGTCCGCCACGGCTGATACCGGCACACACAGCAAGGAGACAGACATGAAAACCACTCTTCCCGTGATTGTTGCCGGTGGCGGCATCGGCGGCCTGGCTGCCGCACTGGCACTGGTACGCCAGGGCTTTGCCGTACAGGTACTGGAACAGGCGCCGCAAATCGGCGAAATCGGCGCCGGCATCCAGCTTGGCCCCAATGCCTTCCATGCCTTTGACGCACTGGGCGTGGGCGACAAGGCCCGCAGCCGCGCCGTCTACACCGACGAAATGGTGATGCATGACGCACTGGACGAAAGCCTGGTTGGCCGCATCCCCACCGGCGAGGCATTCCGCCAGCGCTTCGGCAACCCGTATGCGGTCATCCACCGCGTGGATGTGCACCTGTCGCTGCTGGAAGGCGCGCAGGAGACCGGCCGCGTCGAGTTCCTCCCCGGCACCCACGTCGAGCGCGTGGAGCAGGACGCCGACGGCGTGACCGTCTACGACCAGCGCGGCAAGGCCTATCGTGGCTGCGCGCTGATCGGCGCCGACGGCGTGAAATCGGTGGTGCGTCAGCAGTTCGTCAATGACCCGCCGCGCGTCTCCGGCCACGTGGTGTACCGCGCGGTGATCGACAAGAAAGACTTCCCGGAAAACCTGCAGTGGAACGCGGCCAGCATCTGGGTGGGCCCTAACTGTCACCTGGTGCACTACCCGCTGCGCGGCGGTGAACAGTACAACGTGGTGGTGACCTTCCACAGCCGCCAGCAGGAGCAATGGGGCGTTACCGAAGGCAGCCCGGAAGAAGTGCAAAGCTATTTCCAGGGCATCTGCCCCAAGGCGCGCCAGCTGATCGAGCTGCCCAAGAGCTGGAAGCGCTGGGCTACCGCTGATCGTGAACCGATCGACACCTGGTCGTTTGGCCGCGTCACCCTGCTGGGCGATGCCGCCCACCCCACGCTGCAATACCTGGCGCAGGGTGCCTGCATGGCCCTAGAAGATGCCGTGACACTGGGCGAAGCACTGCGTGCATGCGACAACGATTTCAGCCGGGCGTTTGCGCTGTACCAGCGCTCCCGCGTGGCCCGCACCGCACGCATCGTACTGTCCGCCCGCGAAATGGGCCGCATCTTCCACGCCAGGGGCGTGGAGCGCCTGGTTCGCAATGACCTCTGGAAAGGCCGCAGTGCCGAGCGTTTCTACGACGCCATGGAATGGTTGTACGGCTGGAACGCCGACAACTGTCTGGCCCGCGACTAAGGGCGCCGCCATGCTGAAGCTCTACAACTTCTTCCGCAGCGGCACCTCGCACCGCCTGCGCATCGCCCTGAACCTGAAGGGGCTGGACTACCAGTACCTGCCGGTGGATCTGCGCAGCGAACAGCACCGTGCGGCCGACTTCCTGGCACTGAACCCGCAAGGGCTGGTGCCGGCACTGGTGGATGGAGGGCAAACGCTGATCCAGTCGCCGGCCATCATCGAATGGCTGGAGGAACGCCACCCTGAACCGCCACTGCTGCCGCAAGCACCGGACGAACGTGCCCGCGTGCGCGCACTGGCGGCAGTGGTGGGCTGCGACACCCACCCGCTAAACAACCGCCGGGTACTGGAATACCTGCGCCGGCAGCTGGGCTGCGAGCAGGCTGCCGTCGATGCCTGGTGCCACACATGGATCTGCGCCGGCTTCGACGCGCTGGAAGCGCTGCTGGCCAGTGACCGCCAGCGCGGCGACTTCTGCTTTGGCCACGCACCGACGCTGGCCGATATCTACCTGGTGCCGCAGGTGGAAAGCGCGCGCCGCTTCAACGTCGACCTGCGCCCCTATCCGCTGATCACGGCGGTGGACCACGCCTGTGCGCAGCTGGATGCCTTCCGCCGCGCCGCACCGGCCGCGCAGCCAGATGCCGTCTGACCCCACACTCATCACACACAGAAAGAATCCGCCATGAACTACCTGTTCCCACCTGCCGCCCCTGCCGGCCTGCCCATCGTTGGCCGTAACGAACTGTTCCCGGTGCGCCGCGTGTACTGCGTTGGCCGCAACTACGCCGCCCACGCCCGCGAAATGGGCTTCGACCCGGACCGCGAACCGCCGTTTTTCTTCTGCAAGCCCAATGACCAGCAATCCGTGGTGGCGGTGGCCGATGGCGAAACCGCAGTCATCCCCTACCCGGCGCAGACCGGCAATTACCACTACGAGATCGAACTGGTGGTTGCCATCGGCAAGGGAGGCAAGGACATCGCGGTAGCCGATGCGGCCAACCATATCTTCGGCTACGCCGTGGGCCTGGACATGACCCGCCGCGACCTGCAGATGAAGATGCGCGAGATGGGCCGCCCGTGGGAAGTGGGCAAGGCCTTTGACTATTCGGCCCCGGTCGGCCCGCTGACCGCCCGCAGCGACAGTGGCGACATCGACAGCGGCGAGATCGTGCTGACTGTGGATGGCGACACCCGCCAGCGCAGCGACCTCAGCCACCTGATCTGGAATGTCAGCGAGACCATCGCCAACCTGTCCACCCTGTTCGAGCTGCAGCCGGGCGACCTGATCTTTACCGGCACGCCGGAAGGCGTGGGCGCGGTGCTGACCGGGCAGACCATGCTGGCGCGCATCGACGGACTGAGCCCGGTCACGGTCCAGGTCGCCTGATTCCCCTTGCTGCACAAAAACGGAGACGGCATGCACGACATGCCGCCCACAACACTACACAGGAGATAACCCATGCGTGCCTCTATGGACGTTCAGCGCTTCATTGACGCTCTGCCGTTTTCCCGGCTGCAACGCCGCATTCTGTGGCTGTGCTTTCTGGTGGTAGCGGTCGACGGATTCGACACCGCCGCCATCGGCTTCATCGCTCCCGCCATCCGCGAGGAATGGCACCTCACCGCAGCAGCGCTGGCACCACTGTTCGGCGCCGGCCTGTTCGGCCTGATGGCCGGGGCGCTGCTGTTTGGCCCGCTGGCCGACCGTTTCGGCCGCAAGACCATCCTGGTGCTGTCGGTAGGCTTCTTCGGCCTGGCCAGTCTCGCCTCCACCGCCGCGCCCGACCTGACCTGGCTGATCGCGCTGCGCTTTCTAACCGGGCTGGGTCTGGGGGGCGCCATGCCCAATGCCATCACGCTGACGTCGGAATACTGCCCCGATACCCGCCGCTCCAGTCTGGTGACGCTGATGTTCTGCGGCTTCACCATCGGCTCGGCACTGGGCGGCCTGTTGTCGGCACAGATCCTTACCAGCTTTGGCTGGCGCGGCGTGCTGTTCCTCGGCGGCGTGCTGCCGCTGCTGCTGGTGCCGGTTCTGCTGCGCAGCCTGCCGGAGTCGTTGCGTTTCATGGTGCTGAAGCGCCGCCCGCAGGCTGACATCGATGCCGTGGTGGCACAGCTGGCACCGCAGCAGGGCGAGCAGCCACAGCTCACTGCCCATGAAGCCAGTGAACAGGCACCGGTGCGCGAACTGTTCCGCCCGCCGTTTGCCGTCGGCACCGTGCTGCTGTGGGTCAGCTTCTTCATGAGCCTGCTGATCATCTACCTGATCTCCAGCTGGCTGCCGACGCTGCTGCACAACACCGGTGCCAGCCTCAGCCGCGCCTCGTGGATCACCGCCACCTTCCAGATTGGCGGCACCATCGGCGCCATCCTGCTGGGGCGGCTGATGGATCGCTTCGGTTCCAGCCGCACCCTGGCCATCACCTATGTCATCGGCGCGGTGTTCGTCTCGCTGTGCGGCATCAGCGGTGGCCAGCTGTGGCTTCTGGTGCTGGCGGTGTTCGGCGTGGGCTTCTGCGTGAGCGGCTCGCAAGTGGGTGCCAATGCGCTGGCGGCGGCGTTCTACCCCACCAGCAACCGCGCCACCGGCGTGAGCTACGCCAACGCGGTGGGCCGTTGCGGCTCGGTACTGGGTTCGCTGTCTGGTGGCTGGCTGATGGCGATGCAGCTCGACATGGGGGTGATACTCAGCCTGCTGGCGATACCGGCGCTGATCGCCGCCGCCGCCATCAGCCAGTTGGGACGCGTGAATCGCCAGACAGGAGCATCTACGGCTCAACCGGAGCGGGCCAGCTAGTCAGCTATTTACTGTACAGTCCCTGGGCAACCAATTCACGGCCTCCTTCTACAGGAGGCCGTTTCTTATGCTGCGCCTGAACGGCTCAATCCACCCTTTGCTGGACGAGTGTGTCCGAAATTCTTTGTAAAACAGCCTTTGCGCATTCGCCGTTCGAAAGGCAGTTGAGGCCATTTCCAATATGTGCTCCTATGACTGCTTCGGCCGACGACTTGCCGCAGGCTGGGCTGGCGAGGCTGC
This sequence comes from Vogesella facilis, assembly GCF_042648525.1. Classification (NCBI taxonomy): domain Bacteria; kingdom Pseudomonadati; phylum Pseudomonadota; class Betaproteobacteria; order Neisseriales; family Chromobacteriaceae; genus Vogesella; species Vogesella facilis. The sequence continues at coordinate 158,054 of NZ_JBHRXN010000009.1, read as the reverse complement.
TGGTCGGCCAAAACGGTCTATTACCCCATTTGTCCTGAACGTCTGCTCAGAGTCACATACCGGCCATTTCTCTGTTGCCGGCACCGAACGTCAGCTTTCTTCCCCTTTGGAACGCGTAGGAGCGTGTTACCATCTGCGCCGCGCTGTTTTTATTGCTTTGCAGCATAGGGCGGCGCCACGCTGCTGTGGCAGCACCCTTGTCCTGATGCGGCCAACGTTGGCCGCATTGCCTGTCGTCTTCCCGCCTTGTCGCCGGTCGCGGCGTAACCTGTTTCCTGCCGCCGCACGGCGCTTCCCATGATCATTCTGAAAAACGTGGCCTTGCGCCGCGGTACCAAAGTTCTGCTCGACAACGCGTCGGTGACGCTCAATCCCGGCGAGAAAGTCGGCCTGGTCGGCCGCAACGGCGCCGGCAAATCCTCGCTGTTCGCGGTGCTGAACGGCTCGCTGCACGAAGACGGCGGCGATGTGTCGATCCCGTCGCAATGGCGCATGTCGCAGGTGGCGCAGGACATGCCGGAAACGGCGCAGACGGCGACCGAGTTTGTGATCGAAGGCGATACCACCCTGCTCGCCGCGCAGCAGGAGGTGGCCGAGGCCGAGGCCGGCGAAGACTATATGCGCATGGCGCACGCCTATACCGCGCTCAACGACGCTGGCGCCCACGATGCGCCGGCACGGGCGCAGGCGCTGATTCTCGGCTTGGGTTTCAGCGTCGCCGAGCTGCAGCAGCCGGTGAACAGCTTTTCCGGCGGCTGGCGCATGCGGCTGCAACTGGCGCGCGCGCTGATGTGTCCGTCCGACCTGCTGCTGCTGGACGAGCCGACCAACCACCTGGATCTGGACGCACTGGTATGGCTGGAAGCGTGGTTGAAGCAGTACGCCGGCACCATGGTGGTGATCAGCCATGACCGCGAATTCCTCGATGCCGTCACCAACGTGACGCTGCACGTCGACAATGCCAAGCTGGTGCGCTACGGCGGCAATTACAGTAAGTTCGAGGACATGCGTGCCGAACAGCTGGTCCTGCAGCAGGCGGCGCAGGCCAAGCAGCAGGAAAAGATGGCGCACCTGCAGAAGTTCATCGACCGCTTCAAGGCCAAGGCCAGCAAGGCGAAGCAGGCGCAGAGCCGCGTCAAGGCGCTGGAGCGGATGGAGAAGATCGCGCCGGTGCTGGCCGATGCCGAGTTCCAGTTCGAATTCAAGGAGCCGATGAGCCTGCCGAACTCGATGCTGTCGATGACTGGCGCGGTGTTCGGCTATCCGGCGGCGGAGGGTGCGCCGGAAGATACGCCGCCGACGGTGATCGTGCGCAACGTGAACCGCACCGTGCTGGCCGGGCAGCGTATCGGCATTCTCGGTGCCAACGGCCAGGGCAAGTCGACGCTGGTGAAAACCGTGGCCGAGGCGCTGCAGGCGGTTGGCGGCGAGATCATCCGCGGCAAGGGGCTCAATATCGGCTACTTCTCGCAGCAGGAGCTGGACGTGCTGCGGCCGGAGGACGATCCGCTGCAGCACATGTTCCGTCTGGTGCGCGACACCCCGGCGGCGATGCGGCCGTCGGCCAACGATTGCCGCGAGCAGGGGCTACGCAATTTCCTCGGCACCTTCAACTTCAGCGGCGACATGGTGAAGCAGGCGGTCGGCAGCATGAGCGGCGGCGAGAAGGCGCGGCTGGTGCTGTGCATGATCGTGTGGCAGCGGCCGAACCTGCTGCTGCTGGATGAACCGACCAACCATCTGGACCTCGCCACCCGCGAGGCGCTGAGCGTGGCGCTGAACGAGTTCGAAGGCTCGGTGATGCTGGTCAGCCACGACCGGGCGTTGCTGCGCGCGGTGTGCGACGAATTCTGGATGGTGTCGCGTGGTGGGGTCAGCGATTTCGCGGGCGATCTGGACGATTACCAGGTCTACCTGCTGGAAGAGGCCAAGCGCCGGCGCGAAGAGGCGGCCGGCAAGCGTTAAGCCAGCCCGTCTGCGCGTTAGCCCCTGCGGCCAAGCATGGGGCAGGATTGCCTGCAGGAGCCGGGGCAGTCCATGAACGAAATGTCAGCTACCGGTCCCAAAGTGGAAATACCCTGATTAGCTAGATAGACGTTTAACAAGGTTGACGGCTCAAGTAAGTGAGCACTCGCAGCAAGGGGCCGTCAGTATCGCCCAGGCGCCCCTGCACGCAGGCTGGCCACCAAATGGTCAACCAGTGCGCGAACCTTGGCCGCCCCATTGGGTCCGCTGCGGTGTACTACATGGATGGGCAAGGGCGGCGGCTCGTATTCGGTCAGTAGCACCTGCAGGCGTCCTGCGCTTTCCCATTCCCTGATCTGATATGACAGTAACCGGGTAATGCCCGCGCCCCGGGTCGCCGCGACGATGGCCGCATCGTTGCTGCTGACCTGCATACGGGGGTGAATACGAACCGCCAGAGGCATACCTTGAGCCTGGAACTTCCACTCGACGGTAGGGCTGACGGCAGAGGCCGAGATAATCTGGTGTCCCAGCAACTGCTCGGGGTGTGTCGGAGTGCCATTCCGCGCCAGATATTCGGGCGAGGCGCAGACCACGCGGCGCACCTCACCCACACGCTGCGCCCGCAAATCAGAGTCGGGCAACTCGCCGATGCGCACGCCGATGTCGATCCCTTCTTCGAGCATATTGACTACCCGGTCGAGAAATAGCGCCGAAATCTGCAATTGTGGATGCTGATGCATGAAATCGACCAGCACCGGGGTGACGTGGATCCGGCCAAACAGGGTGGGGGCAGTCACTGCCACATGGCCGCGCAGGCTGGCGTTGATCCCGGCGGCGGCATCGTCGGCTTCGTCGGCCTCGGCGAGAATTCGCCGCGCGTCTTCCAGATAGCGCTGCCCTGCTTCGGTGGTGCGCACCAGTCGGGTAGTCCGGTGCAACAGCTTGACCCCAAGGCGTGCCTCCAGGGCGGCCACCGCGCGAGTCACTGCCGGGGCCGAGAGACCCAGACGACGGGCACCGCCGGCAAAGCTCTCGGCCTCAGCCACCGCGACAAAAGTGCTCATCAGATGAAAGCGGTCCATTTGATTATTCCACTTAATGGAATAATGAATTGTGTTCTATGAGGATTCTTCTTTCAAGTGGAGTTTGGCAAAGTGACCTCACCCGCTGTTCCACCGCTTGTCGTGACAGCGAGGCCCTTCCCACTCAATCAGGAGAATCACCATGTCCCGTCTGCCCATCCCCGCCGTCGAACACGCCCTGCCCGCTGCTCAACCGCTACTCGCGGCGGTTCATCAGCAACTGGGCGTGGTTCCCAATCTGATGAAACTGGTGGGCAACAGCCCGGCGGCTCTCGAAGGCTACTTGGCGCTCAACGGCGCACTCGCCAAAGGTAACCTCGATGTGCGCCTGCGTGAGCGGATCGCGCTGACCGTGGCCGAGCTCAACGGCTGCGCCTACTGCCTGGCCGCCCATAGCTACCTGGCGACGAATCTGGCCAAGCTCGACGCCGCCGAGGTGGACGCCGCCCGCGACGGCCGCTCCGCCGATGCCAAGGCCGATGCGGCGCTGCGCTTTACCCGCCGGGTGGTCGAGTCGCGCGGTCAGGTGAGCGATGCCGAACTCGCCGCCTTGCAGGCCGCCGGCTTCGGTCCCGGCGAAGTGCTCGAGATCGTGCTCAACGTAGCCCTCAATCTGCTGACCAACTACGTCAATAACGTGGCTGCCACCGAGATCGACTTCCCCACGGTCGAGCTGCGTAAAACCGCCTGATGCCCGTCGCCCCGCCTGGCGCGGGGCGCCACATCGAGCAGGAGATCGCCATGCCCCGCGCCTTTGCCCGCATCGCCTTCACTCCCCGGGTCCTTGCTGCCCAAGAAGCCCACGGCAGCCGCCAGGCCTATCGCCCGCTGCTCGAAGGGGCGGATCGCGACGGCCCGGACCCAGGGAGCCAACTGGGCCCTCGCGAAGCCGCCTTCATAGCCGAGCGCAGCAGCTTCTACCAGGCCACGGTGTCCGAGACCGGCTGGCCCTATGTCCAGCACCGGGGCGGACCGACCGGTTTCCTGCGGGTGCTCGACGCCAGGACGCTGGCCTACGCCTCCTTCGCCGGCAACCGCCAATACATCAGCGAAGGCAACTTGGCCGGTGATGACAGGGTGGCGCTGATCCTGACCGACTACGCCAACGGGCGCCGCCTCAAACTGTGGGGCCGTGCCTCGCTGCTGGAGGCCACCGCCGCGCCGCAGCTGTGCGAAGCCTGCAGCGATCCGGCGTACAGCGCTCCGGTCGAGCGGCTGATCCTCATCCGCGTCGAGGCCTTTGACTGGAATTGCCCCAAGCACCTGCCCCGGCTTTACGACGAAGCCCAAGTGCGCGCCATCATCGAGGCCGACCGACAGCGTCGGAAAGGCTAGGGAGCCCCCATGTTTGTCCTAGGAAAACACCTGAGTGCCGCTTTGGCGCGCATCGCCCAGCTCGAAGGCGAATTGGCCGGACGAGATGCCAAACTGGCGCAGGCCGATGCCCAACTCCGCGCCAGCGACATGCAGCGGCAGAGCGCCGAAGCACGCCACATGCAAACCCGGCAGTTACTCGCACAACTGCAAAACGTCGGCACCGCCATGACCCACGCGCAGACCAGCATGGGCGGCCTGGCCCAGGGCATGCGCGCCGAACGAGACCGTGCCCGCGAAACCTGCGCCGCCGCCGATCAATGCACCATGGAGATCTCCGCCATCGCCGAGCAGCTCGGCCACCTTGCCAGGGACTCGGTAGCCGCCGCCGAACAGGTATCCAGCCTGGATGGACGCGCCCGGCAGATCGGCGGCATCGTGCAATTGATCAAGGACATTGCCGACCAGACCAACCTGCTGGCGCTGAATGCCGCCATCGAGGCTGCCCGCGCGGGCGATGCCGGACGCGGCTTCGCGGTAGTGGCCGACGAGGTGCGCAAGCTGGCAGAACGGACTACCGGTGCGACCGGCGAAATCGCCGATTTGGTCGCTGCTATGCGTAATGACAGCACGGCCAGCCGCAGCCAGATGGAAATTCTTGCTACGCAAGCGGGGGAGTTCAGCCGCAACGGCAAGGCCGCCACCGCCACCATGAGCCACGTGCTCAAACTATCGCGCCTTGCAGAGGGCAGCACGACCGCCTCATCCCTGCGGGGCTTTTGCGAGGTGGCCAAGATCGACCATCTGCTGTTCAAGTTCCGCGTATATCGCGTCCTTTTTGGCATGTCGCAAGAAGGCGCACCAGACTTCGTTGACCACACCCAGTGCCGCCTTGGCCAATGGTATTACACCGGCGAAGGGCAGCAGCACTCTCACCTGCCGGCCTACAAAGACATGGATGCACCGCACCTGAGCCTGCACAAACACGTTCAGGACGCGCTGACCGCCCACCGTCGAGGCGATCCTGTCGCCACCCTGGCCGCCGTGGTCGCCATGGAGGCGGCGGGTAGTCAGGTACTGGCCGCGCTTGAGCGCATGGCGCAGGTGGCGGAGTCCGCCTAGCCAGTGAATCTCATGGTGTCCAACCAACCCAGACGTCATTGTGATTCCGCCATCAGGGCGACAGCTGCGCTCAGAAACCAGTGGTTAGACCAACGTTGCCTTGAGCGGCCGGAACGGGTCAAAAGTGAGCGTACCCCAAGTCAGAAGCCGCCCTTCGGCTTCGGTACAAGGAAAAGGCCGATATGTAACCCTAAACGGACGCTCAGGGCAGATGGGGGGAAGGCCGCTTAGGCCGACGATCTGCCACTGCTCACGGCGGACGGGCTGCAGGTCGGCCAAAGCGGCCCGTCACCATATCAGCACCATCTTCTGCCTTAGGAAAACAAAGCCGACAATCACTACTCAGCGATAGCACTCTCAACTAAACACTGGTTTGGCACCAGACTGGGGAGCAGATCACTGCTACAGGCCAGCGCCCCTGTCTCCGTGTCACAACCATAAAACTATTCAGCTGGCAGCTACACAGCGGTTAATCACCGTACCGATTCCCGACAACGTCCCTGCCAGCACATCGCCAGCTCTTAGAAAACGGTTGTAGTGGGAGCCATTACCTGCCGGCGAACCGGTAATCAGAATGTCCCCGGGAAACAGACGCACGCGACTGGAAAGGTACTCGATAAGCCGTTGCACACCGAAGATCATGTCGGCAGTGCTTTCGTCCTGCATCACCTGCCCGTTTAGGCAAAGCCTGATCCTGATGTCCTGCGGGTCAGTAACCAGCTCGGCTGGCACAATGTACGGCCCCATGGGAGTGTAGCCAGGCAGACTCTTGGCCATGACCCAATCAGAACCAATGGCCTTCAGATCTTGGCGATGCACCAGCTCGCGATTGGTGATGTCGTTGACGATGGTATAGCCGGCAATGTAGTCGTAGGCATCGGCGGCGGCGACATGAAACGCCTCTTTGCCGATCACTACCGCCAGCTCCAGCTCCCAATCCGGCTGCGACACATTGGCAGGCAGCGGAATGTCATCGAACGGCCCGGTGATGGACGACCAGGCCTTGGTAAAGATATAGGGCTCACCGTTGGCAGCCCTATCGTCCATCAGCTGCTCGGCATAGGCGCGCGCCGCGGCGGCGCTCATGCCCTGGGTGGCCGGATCGCGCGCCTGGTCAACAATCAGATCGATAACGTGCTTGCGGTAGTTGGCACCGGAGCAGAAAAACTGCCGCGGCTGCTCCAGTGGGGCATGTACCCGCAACAGCGCCACATCGACAAACGGCAGCCCACTCTCGCCATGCTGCAGCAGATGGTTGGCCGCATGGCTGATCGCCGCCTGATTTTTATCCCAGGCATCGAACACGTCCAGCAGCGTGGCACCCGGCAGCAGGTCATGGCCCAGTTTGCGGCACAGCGGCTGCAACGCACGCAGGGACACGACCCGGCCCTGCCCCAGGATCAGGCCGGCAAAGGGCAATGCTCCGGCGATGGAGAACGTACCCAGCGCATAGGCCGGTGTCGTGTTGCTCATGCCTTTCCCCTTCAGGATGCGGAACCAGCCTGCTCGTCCATCTCGTGGCCAAGCGCCTTGAAACGCCCGATAAAGGCCCGCATCGGCTCATGCAGCTCGGCAAACACCGGGTGGCCGCGGTGTTTGAGCATGACCTCGGAGAACAGCTTCAACCCCAGTGCCAGCGATGCGGCGGCATCGGCATCGAACACCGCCTTGGCGCGCGAACGCTCGATAATGCTGAACACATCATCGTGATTGCCGGTTTCGAAACTCAGGGGGGGGTGCAAGGCAGCATCGGCTTTCGGCGATGCCAGGTGCTCCAGCGTCACCCGGTAGCGGTGTTCTCGTTTCATGTGGAGGTCCCTGCCGCAGTGGCATTGTGTATCAGTCGCCCGATATCCCCGTCATGGCGAAAACCGATTGACTCCGCCGCCCGGGCATCAAGTGGCGGGTAGCAGCCGAAAGCCGCTTCCAGTTGTTGGTCTGGCCGGTAGCTTACCAGCGCGCGCCGGTCTGCGCCGTAAACCTCGGCTAGCCCATCGACCAGTTGCGCCATGCTCAGCCGCAGCACCGGCAGCGTGAATTCGCGCCGCTGCTGCAGCAGGTCCGGCGCCAGCCGTGCCGCATGCAGCAGGTTATCGACACAGCAGCCGACCGACATCCACCATGCCACCGCCTGCGCCGATACCGGGCAGGTAAACGGCTCGCCGGCAGCCAGCTTCCAGAACACATCGCTCATGAAGGCGGACAGCAGGCCGGATGGCGCCGGTGGGCGCGCCACGATGCCGGGTAGGCGCACGCTGCAGCCATCCAGCCAGCCGCGGCGGCTGTAGTCGCCCAGCAGGATTTCACCCATCAGCTTGTGCGCGCCATAGGACAAGCCGGGGCGCAGCGGCGAGGCATCATCCACCAACGCCGGCAGCGGCGAGCCATACACGGCAATGGTGCTGGTGAACACCACCCGCGGGCAGTTGCCCTGCTGGCACAGGCGCTCGAACAAGGCCAGCGTGGCCTGCAGGTTTACCTGCAGCCCCAGCTCGTAATTCCGCTCCGCCGCACCACCCGGCAGGCTGGCCAGATGGAACACCAGCTGCGGCGCCTCGCGCAGCGCCGCGTCCAGCACCGCCGAGTCGGCAATGCTGCCGGTCACCACCTGCAGCCGGGCATCGTCCGGCAGACCGTCAGCGCTCATGTCCAGCACCGTCAGCCGTGTCAGCGGCGGCTGCCCCGGCAGCACCCGTTCCGCCGCCAGCAGACGCCGTACCAGTTCGCGGCCAACAAAGCCATTACCGCCAGTTACCAGCACGTTCATGCCGTCACCTCCGCCGCCACCATGCGGTGCTCGATGGCACCAAACACCGACTGGCCATCCTCGCCCAGCATCTCGAAGCGCAGCACTTCGCCATACTGCATGAACGGGGTGCGCGACTCGCCATGATCGATCATCTCCACCGCCCGGCGCTCGGCGAGGCAAGCGGAGCCCACCTCACGATAGTGCGGGCTGGAGAAGGTGCCGGTTGCCAGCACCGTGCCGGCGCCCAGGTTGCGGTTGTAGGCCAGATGGCTGATCAGCTGACCAAAGCTGAAGTCCATCTCGCGGCCATTGGGCTGGCCGAACCATTCGCCATTGCGGCTGACGCGCATGTCCAGCTGCACCCGGCCATCGCGCCAGGCTGCGCCCAGCTCGTCCGGCGTCACCGCCACCGGGCCGAACACCGTGGCCGGCTTGGCGTTGATGAAGCCGAAGCCCATCGACAGCTCGCGGAACAGGTGTGCGCGCATCGACACATCGTTCAGCAGCACGAACAACTTGATGTGCTGCTCCGCGTCTTCGGCGGCGATACCCATCGGCACGTCGTCGAGGATGGCGGCCACCTCGCCTTCGAAATCGCAGTTGTCGGCTACGGTAGGGAACGGGTAGTCGTCGCAGGGGCCGAGAAAGTCATCACCCTGCCGCTGTACCAGGATCGGAATGCCCGGCGTTTTCTTCACCGACAGGTTGTAGGCCTGCTCCATGATCTTGCCGTGGTTGAGAAAGGCCGAGGCATCGACAAACTGGTAGGCCCGCGGCAGCGGCGCGGCTACCGCCTGCGGCTCGAAGCCGAAGGCATCGGCAGCCTCGCCAGCGTTGAGCGCGCGGTACTCGGCCTGCAGCAGCGGCTCAACCTCGGCCCAATGCTCGATCGCCTGCTGCATGCTGTTTGCCGCCCGGGCCCGCACCGCGTGACGCAGGTCGCGCGACACCAGCAGCAGGCGGCCATCGCGGCTGCCGTCTTTCAACGTTGCCAGTTTCATGTTGTGTCTTCCTTGCAGTAATGGTTAGCGGCTTGCGGCCCACAGCTCCGGCGCCTCGATCAGCTCGATCAGGCTGCCGGCGTTGTCACGCAAAAACGCCATCGGCGTGCCTTGCACCGTTTTCTGGAACACGATGTCGGCGCCCTTTTCGCGCAGCCCGGCTACGGTCGCCACCACGTCCTGCACGGCGTAGCAGACATGCTTGTTGCCATGCGTCAGCAAGTCGCGATTCGGCTCGCGGCGCTCGGCCGGTAGCGGTGCGGCGCCGTCCAGCTGGAACAGCTCGATACGGAAATTGCCGCGGCGCATGAAGGCCACGTGCGCGGGAATGATGTCGATGAACACCCGGCTTTCCAGCTCGAAGCCGAACATGCGGCCATACCAGTCGATGGAGGCATCCAGATCCGGCACGCTGATGCCGGCGTGGTGCGGTTTGATGTCGGGATAGTGGCTCATGTGTGCGCTCAACTCAGTTGCCGGCCGCCATCGACGGGAATCACGGCACCGGTGGTAAAGGTTAACTGGGTAGCCACCGCCAGCACGGCGGCGGCGACTTCTTCCGGTTCTGCCAGCCGCTGCAGCGGCGTGCGTCCGGCCTGCTCGTCACGCCAGGCCTGATCCATGCTTTTCACGAACTCGGTGTCCGCCAGCCCAGGCGACACCGATACCACGCGAATAGCGGGGGCCAGCGCCCGCGCCAGCGATCTGGTCATGTTGTCCACCGCCGCCTTGGAGGCGCAGTACATGACATTGCTGCCCATGGCGCTGACGGCGGCAATCGACGAGATGTTCACCACCAGCCCGGCGCCATGCTGTGCCAGCAGTGGCTGCAAAGCGCGCACGGCGGCAAACGGGCCACGCACATTGGTAGCCAGGATGTCGTCGATCAGCGCATCGTCCAGCCCAGCCAGATCGGCATGCGCGACAAAGCGCGTGGTGCCGGCACAATTGACCAGCAGATCGCAGCGGCCATATTGCCCGCCGATCTGTGCGGCCAACGCCTGCAGTGCCTGGCTGTCGGTCACCGGCGCGGCCACCGCCGCATGCGCCGGCTCGGCCACCGGCAGCATGGCCGCCAGGGTCGCCGCCGCATCGGCCGAACGGTTATAACCCACCAGCACGGTAGCCCCGGCCGCAGCCAGGCCACGGCAGATTGCCTCGCCGATACCCCCGGCGCCACCGGTCACCAGTGCCACTTTTCCTTTCAGGGATTGCGTCATCAACACCTTCCTCCCCGCCTTACCGGCGGCCAGCCGGATAGCCCGGCTATGGTTTGTTTGCAGCAAGGTTGGCCGCAAGCCTGCGGCCAACCTTGCTGCCTATGGCCAGCTCAACCTGGCAAGCAATGGCCGCAACCGGCATGGAGCGGTACCCCATGCAGAAGGCAGGCATTGCCGCCGGCTGAACCTGGTACACACCTGGCCGGCCGCGGCTCAAGCCGGCTGCTTGAAGCGGCGCACGCGGATATCCGCCTGCTCCTTGTGACCACTCATGTGCTCGTAGCCGCATAGCCGCGAGCAATACTCGCCCACCAGCACGCTGGCCTCGTCGGTCAGCACGCGCTGGTAGGTGTGGGTCTTGATGAACTTGCCCACCCACAGGCCGCCGGTATAGCGGCCGGCACCTTGCGTCGGCAGGGTGTGGTTGGTGCCGATCACCTTGTCGCCGTAGGACACGTTGGTACGGTGACCGAGGAACAGCGCGCCATAGCGCGTCATGCGCTGCAGATACCAGTCCGGGTCGCGCGTCATCACCTGCACATGCTCGGAGCACAGCCGTTCGGCCTCCTGCAGTGCCTCTTCGTCGTTGTCGCACAGGATGATCTCGCCATAGTCGCGCCACGACACGCTGGCCACCGGGGCGGTATCCAGCCGCGCCAGCACCTGTTCGATGGCTGCTGGCAGCTCGGCGGCGATCTTGGCGCTGGTGGTGATGCAGTACGCCGGCGACGTCGGGCCATGCTCGGCCTGCCCCAGCAGATCCACCGCCACCAGCTCGGCGTCCACGCTGTCGTCGCAGATCACCATGGTTTCGGTGGGGCCAGCGAACAAGTCAATGCCGACACGGCCGAACAGCTGGCGCTTGGCTTCCGCCACATAGGCATTGCCGGGGCCGACGATCATGTCCACGCCGGCGATGCTGTCGGTGCCGATGGCCATCGCGGCCACCGCCTGCACCCCGCCCAGGCAGTAGATTTCATCGGCGCCGGCCAGATGCATGGCGGCCACAATCTCCGGGCACGGCTTGCCGTCGAACGGCGGCGCGCAGGCGATCACGCGCTTGACGCCGGCTACCTTGGCGGTCAGCACACTCATGTGCGCCGAGGCGATCAGCGGATATTTGCCTCCCGGGATGTAGCAGCCCACCGAGTTCATCGGGATATTGCGATGCCCCAGGATCACGCCCGGCAGGGTTTCCACCTCCACATCCTGCATCGATTCACGCTGGATGGTGGCAAAACGACGGATCTGGGTCTGGGCAAACTTGATGTCTTCCAGCGTCTTGTCACTCAGCTGCGCGATGCAGGCGTCGATTTCCGCCTGCGACAGGCGGAAGCTGTCCGGCGACCACTTATCGAACTTGGCACTGTAATCGCGCACCGCGGCATCGCCGCGGGTCTCGATATCGGCCAGGATGCCCTCTACCGTGGCACGCACCTGGGCGTTGATATCGGCTTTGGCTGCGGCCGGTTTGCCGCGCTTGAGGTACTGAATCATGCTGCTCTCCTTTGTCGTCATCGGGTGCTGGCAGCCGCCAGGCGGCATGCCGTCAAACGTGTTATTCCAGCTCTATGTCCAACGTGTTGATGAAGCGGCCAACCATGTTGTAGGACGCGATCACCCCCACCAGCTCCACCAGTTGTGCCTCGTCCGGCAGCACCGCACGGGCGGCCGCCACCGCGGCGGCGCTGGCGCTGCTGTCACGCGTCATTTCCACCGCCAGCCGCAACACCGCCCGTTCGGCGGTATCGAACAGCGCGCTGTTGTTGATGGCGGCGTGCAGGTCGCCCAGCGCGGTAAATTGCTGTTCGCTGCCGCCGGCCTTCAGCCATTCGGCGTGGTGGTGGTGCAGTTCGTAGCGGCAGTTGATCTGTGCCGATACCGCGCACATCGCCAGTTCGCGCAGCCGGTACGGCAGCGCCACCTCGTTGCGCACCGCGCGCAGGAAGCCGTTCCAGCCACTGACGAACGGCTGGCTGTGCAGCAGCATGCGGTCGATGTTCAACAGCCGGCCGCCACGGCGGGCGCGGATCGCTGCCACCATCTCGGCCGGCGCGCTGTCTTCTTGCTTGAAAGGGATACGGGCCATCGTGGCTCCTCAGTTACCGTCGCTGATGGTGGTGCCACCATCGATAATCAGGTTCTGGCCGGTGATGAAGCTGCCGGCCGCCGAGGCCAACAGTAGCGTCATGCCGGCCACGTCTTTCACCTCGCCGACCCGGCGCAGCGGGGTCTGGGCAATGCGCCGCGCCATGAGTGTCGCGTCGTCCAGCATCGGCCCGGCAAAGCGGGTGCGGATCACCCCCGGCGAGATGGCGTTGACGCGCACGTTGTGCGGCCCCCACTCCACCGCCAGGTTGCGTGCCAGCTGGGCCACGCCGGCCTTGGACAGGCCATACAGGCCGATGCCCTTGTTGCCGCGCACGCTGGACAGACTGGCGGTAAGGATCACCGCGCCATCGCCGCGTGCCGCCATCGGCGGAATCGCCAGACTGGTCAGCCACAGCTGGCTTTGCAGATTGATGCGCATCACCTGCTCCCAATCGGCGTCGCTGGTTGCGGCCAACGGTCCGGGGGCATGGCCGATGCCGGCATTGCATACCAGGATGTCTACCTGGCCGTAGCGCTGGCAGGCGGCGGCAAACAGCGCGCCCACCTGCTGCCGATCGCCCACGTCGCAGGCCACAGCACAGGCCTCGATACCCTCGGCCCGCAACGCCGCCTCTGCCGCCAGACATTCATCCGGCTCCAGCCCGGAAATCACCACCTTGGCGCCGGCCTGCCCCAGCGCGGCGGCCATGGCGTATCCCATGCCGCGGCTGGCGCCGGTGAGCAGCGCCACCTTGCCGGACAAATCGAACAAGCTGTGCACCGGCATGTCAGGCCACCTTCTCTTCGCTGGCCAGCAGCGCGGCGTCGTCAATTTCCTGCGCGGAGGGCTTGCTGCTGCGCGGCAACAGGAAGTGCGCCAGCGCCGGCAGCAACACCATCGCGCCCACCATATTCCACAGGAACATGAACGCCAGCAGGATGCCCATGTCGGCCTGGAACTTGATCGACGACAGCACCCAGGTGGCCACCCCTGCGGCCAAGGTGGCTCCGGTCAGCAGCACCACCTTGCCGGTAAAGGCCAGCGCGCCGTGATAGGCGTCGGACAGGCTCTGGCCGGCGCGCATGCGCACCAGCGTCACCGACAGGATGTACAGCGCATAGTCGACGCCGATGCCCACCCCCAGCGCGATCACCGGCAGCGTCGCCACCTTCACCCCCATGCCCAGCACCACCATCAAGGCTTCGGCCAGCACCGAGGTCAGCATCAGCGGCAGGATGGCCACCAGCACCGCGCGCCAGGAGCGGAAGGTAATGAAGCACAGCACGGTCACCGCGCCGTACACCAGCAGCAGCATCTGGTGCCAGGCATCCTTCACCACGATGTTGGTGGCAGCATCGATACCGGCACTGCCGGCCGCCAGGCGGAAGTGCACATCCTTGCTATTGTTGGCCGCAGCAAACGCCTCCACATGCTGCACCACGCGGCTGAGGGTATCGGCCTTGTGATCCCGCAGGTATACGTACAGCGTCAGCAGGTCGCAGGAGTCGTTGTACAGGCCGCGCGGTGCGCCGGCGGTGATGAAGTTGAGCATTTCCTGGTTCTTGATCAGCTCGAACCATTTCGGGTTGCCCTCGTTCAGCCCGGTCAGCACGAAGCGGTTGAGCGTGGCCAGCGAGCTGGTGGATTCCACCCCCGGCAGCTGGCGCAGCTGCCACTCCAGCGCATCCACTTGCTGCACCACGTCGTAATTGGCGCAGCCGCCGTTGCCCGGCGTTTCCACCATCACCGCGAACACATCGCTGCTGGCGCCGAAGTTGTGATTGATGAAGGCCATGTCACGGTTGTAACGCGAGTCGGCGCGCAGCTCCGGCGCGCCCGGATCGAGGTCGCCGATCTTCAGCTGGCGGCTGCCCAGCACGCCGGCCACCGCCAGCAGCAATGCCACCACGATGGCCACCACCGCACCGCGGCGGCGGGTGAAGCGGTCGAGAAACGCCCACAGCGGGTGGCGCACGCCAGACTGGCGCTCGGCCAGCTCGGCCTTGACGCTGCGCGCCGCGGCGGCGGCGCCAACGCCGGTGTAGGACAGCAGGATCGGCAGCAGGATCAGGTTGGTGAAGATCAGCACCGCCACCCCCAGGCTGGCGGCAATCGCCAGCTCCTGGATCACGCGGATGTCGATCATCAGCAGCACGGCAAAGCCCACCGCATCCGCCAGCAAGGCGGTGAGGCCGGCCAGGAACAGGCGGCGGAAGGTAAAGCGCGCGGCGATGTATTTGTGGGTGCCGCGGCCGATGTCCTGCAGGATGCCGTTCATCTTCTGCGCGCCGTGGCTCATGCCGATGGCGAACACCAGGAACGGCACCAGCATCGAATACGGGTCCAGGTCATAGCCCAGGGTGGCGATCAGCCCCAGCTGCCACACCACCGCAATCAGCGAGCTGGCCACCACCAGCGCGGTGCTGCGCAGGCAACGGTTGAACCAGTACACCATCAGCGTGGCGATCACGATGGCGATGGCGAAGAACTGCAACACTTCGCGCAGGCCGTCGATCAGGTCGCCGACGATCTTGGCAAAGCCGGTGATGTGAATGCCGACGCCCTGCTGCGCGTACTTGGCGCGGATCTGCTCCAGCTGGCCGGAAATGGCGGCGTAGTCGATCTCGTGGCCGTTGGGCAGCTTGTCCAGCAGCGGCACATAGATCACGCTGGACTTGCCATCCAGCGCCACGATCTGGCCGATCTCGCCGGAGCGCGCCACGTTGGCCTGCAGCTTCTGCAGGCTGTCGGCACCGCCATCGTAGCCGTCCGGAATCACCGGGCCGCCTTCCATGCCCTCTTCGGTCACGCCGACCCAGCGGGTGTTCGGCGTCCACAGCGATTTCATGCTGCGGCGATCGACACCGGGAATCAGGAATACTTCGTCGTTGATCTTGCGTACGGTCTCCAGATACTTGGCGTCGTAAATGCTGCCGCCAGGGTTGGCCACCGCGATGCGTACCGCGTTGCCCAGCCCGAACAGCTCGCCCTTGTGCTTGAGATAGCTGGCGATATACGGATGACCGGCCGGAATGGTCTTCTCGAAGCTGGCGTTCAGGCGCAACCCCAGCGCCTGCCAGCCCAGCAGCAGGGTGACCAGCGCGCACAGCACGATCACCAGCAGCCGGTTATTGAACAGCAGCCGCTCCACCCCATTGCCGGAACGGGTGTCGAACTCTGCCAGCGACGCCACCACGGCGTCGTCGGAATGATTTGGATGCTTCATGATTGCCCCTGTTACATCACTGTGGGCGGCCCGCGGCTGGCGGCGGACCGAATCGCTAGGCCGTGCTTACGGGCGCAGCACGCCGCGCAGGCTGGTGACGATCAACTGACCATCGTCCAGCTGCAGCACACCGGTCAGCGGTGGTAGCGGCGGCGTAGCCAGCGGGCGGATGGTTTGCCCCATGTCGCTGGACGCCAGCAGCTGGCCGGCCTGGTTGGCCAGCAGCAACATGCCTTTGCTGCTGCGGCTGCTGGCCACCACCGACACCGGCGCCGGCAGCGTCAGCTGCTGCCAGCTGGCGCCCTGATCGGCAGAGCGGTAGACGTTGCCGCGCAGCCCGGCCAGCAGCACGTTGCCGTGCTCATCGGCCTGGGCGGTGAAGTAGCTGCCCTGGTACGGCGTGCTCAGCCGCTGGAACGGGCCGCCGCCCAGCGTGCTGCGAAATGCCAGCCCCTGCTCGCCGGCCAGATACACGGCATTGCCGCCGACCGCGATGCTGTACAGGTGGTGTGCCTGCGGGTTGTCCAGCTGCGCGGCCAGTGATTGCCAATGCTGACCACCATCGCTGGTGGCGAAGATCAGCCCGTAGGCGCCGACAATCAGCCCGCGGCGGGCATCGAAGAAATGCACATCCAGAAACGGTTTGTCCGGGCCATCGGCCACCAGCCGCTGGGCATTGGCCAGCGCCTTGGCCACGCCGGCATCGCCGGCCGGCGCAACCTTGGCGCGTGCTTCTACCTCGGCCAGCGCCAGTGCGGCAGCGCGTTTGCCGTCCAGCTGGCGCTGCCAGCTCTTGCCGCCGTCAGCCGAGTGCAGCACGGTGCCGAAGTGCCCCACCGCCCAGCCCTGGCTGGCGCTGGCAAAGTGCACCGCGGTCAGCGTCACGCTGACCGGCACCCGTGCCTGCTGCCAGCTTTTGCCCTGATCGTCCGAATACAGCGCCAGGCCGCGCTCGCCCACCGCCACCAGCCGCGCCCCGGCGCGGGTCACCGCCTGCAGCACCGCCCGTTCCGGCTGCGCCACCGCTACCGCCGCGCGCAGGTCGGCCTCGGCCACCGGCGCCGCCTGCACGTTGGCCGCAAGTACAGCACCGAGCATTAGCCCCAGTGCCACGGCACGGGCGGCGGCGGTTTGTAGAAACAAGACATTCATGTTCGATACCCCACGGTAAGACGCCTCGATGCCGCTCAGAAATTGATGCCGCCATCGACATAAAACGTCTGGCCGGTGATGAAGTCGGAATCGCGCGATGCCAGAAAGGCGACGATGCCGCACAGGTCCTGCGGCTCCTCGGTGCGCTTGATCAGCTGCGCCTGGCGCACCGCCTCGAACAAGGCGGCCGGAATGTGCTGCTCGGAGGACGGCGTGCGGGTCAGCCCCGGGCAGACCGCGTTGACGGTAATGCCCAGATCGCCGAACTCCGCCGCCAGCGCGCGGGTAAGGCCGATGCCGGCCATCTTGGTGGTGACATAGGCGGCAAAGCCGGGCATCGGCGTGCCGATGGTGCTGGAGGCGATCTGCACGATGCGGCCCCAGCCGCGCTCGACCATGCCGGGGGTCAGCGCCTGCGCCAGCAGCAGCGGCGCCTCGACATTGACCGCCTCGAAGCGGCGGAACTCGTCCAGGCTCAGCTCCGCCCACGGCACCAGCGGCATGTGCGCGGCGTTGTTGACGATCAGGTCGCAACGGCCGAACCGTTCCAGCACGCTGGCCGCAAAGCGGCGCACCGCGTCGGCATCGGCCAGATCCACCGCCTCGGCATAGGCTTCACGCCCCAGTGCGCGCACGGCGGCGGCGGTGGCTTCCGCCACCACCACATCGGCGATGGCAATGTGATAGCCGTCGGCCGCCAGGCGGCGGGCGAAGTGGCTGCCCAGCGCGCCGGCGGCACCGGTAATGACGGCAACGCGTTCTGCTTGCTGCGAATTCGGCATGAATGTCTCCTCTTTTTTTGATTGCTGTGTCACATGCGCTGCATGCGCGATCGCCAAGTGCTGTGCCGCCTTGTGCGATCGGTGTGTTGCTACCTTAGCCGCGGCCGCATCCATCTTAAAAATCGTTTATTTGGATTATTTGAATCCGTGATACCGATACATAAAACCGGCCACGCGTCACCGCCCAGCGCCGCGCCGGCAAAAAAAAAAGCGCTGCCGGACATCGGCAGCGCCAAAGCAAGGTACAACCACCACAACGCCGCCGTGCTGTCACGGCACGGCGGAAACCTTCAGGCCCGGAACGCGGACACCGATAGCGTCAGCTCGCCTGCCAGCGCCCCCAGCTTGCGCGCGGCGCCGGCCACCTCGGCCACCACCCGGTTGTTCTGCTCCACCATGCGCGCGATGTCTTCCACATTGCGCGCCACATCGGCGCTGCCGTCGCTTTGTGCGTTGATCACCCCGGCGATGCGGTCGATCTCGCCGTTCATCGACGCCACCGCGCCGCTGGACGCCTGCACCGCCGCCTGCAGCTTCGCCAGCTGCGCCAGCAAGCCGGCCAGCGACTGCTGCCCGGACTGCAACGATGTGCCGACCGCGCTGGAGCGCGCCCCCAGCGCCACTGCCACGTCCTCGATATCGCCGGCCGCGCTGCCGGATTGCTCGGCCAGCTTGCGCACCTCGTCGGCCACCACGGCAAAGCCCCGCCCCTGTTCGCCGGCGCGCGCCGCTTCAATCGCCGCATTCAGCGCCAGCAGATTGGTCTGCGCGGCGATGGCCTTCACCTGGGCGGTCAGGTCGGCAATGGCGGCGGTACGGGCGATGAAATCCTCCACCGCCCCGCGCAGGTCACGGAACGAGGCCTGCACCTGATGCACCTCGTCGTGCATCCACTGCAGCGCCGCGCCGCCTTCCTCGGTATCCCTCAGGCTTTGCAGCGAACTGCTGCGCAGCAGGTTCATGCCGGCGGCCATCGCCTGCACCCCGGCGGAGATATCGTCCATCGCGCGGGCCGCCGCCTCGGTCGCCCGGCTCTGCTCCGCCGCGCCACATTCGGCAGCGCCGGCGTCCGACGCCAGCGAGTTGGCCGCATCGTTCACCCCCGCGGCGCCGTTGAGCACCTTGCGCACCAGCGCCTGCACACCATCGATCAGCTGGTTGAAGGCGGCGGCGCTCTGCGCCACTTCATCGCGGCCCACCATCGCCGCACGCTGGGTCAGGTCGCCGGCCTGCAACTGCAGTGCCGCACTGCGGATATCGTTGATCGCGCCGACAATCTGGGCACGAATCAGCAGCGCGCTGCCCAGGGTCAGCAACAGCGCGCCGGCACAGGCCAGCGCCAGCAGCGTGGTGGCGGTGCGGCCAACCTTCAGCGCCTGCCGGTACTCCTCGCGACTGAGCTGGTCCTGAATGCGGTTCAGCTTGCCGGCCGCGGTCAGCACGCCGCTGAACCAGTGCCACACCATGCCGACGCGGTTTTCTTCCAGCGCGGCATCGCCCTGCCCGATGGCGGCAAGCAAGGCCTGCACTTCGTTACGGTAGCCGGCCAGACCGCTGCGCACTTCGGCATATGCCGCCTGTTCGCCCGCAGTCAGCCCCACCGTTCTGGCGGCGGCATCCAGCTGCCGGCTAACCGTTTGCAAATCGCCGGCCAGCCCGCCGGCCTGGGCGCGGATATCGGCCAACGCGCCGCTGTCGCTGCGATCCAGCGCGCGGTAGTCATTCAGCAGCAAGGCCAGGTCTTCGTTGATGCCGCGCACGGTGCCCACCTGTTGCGCGGTGTCCTGCAGCCGCTTGAAGCGGGTGTGGTAGATGTTTTCCAGCGCCGCCTGCTGCGTCTGCAGGCCGTAGTAGCCGCAGGCGGCCACCAGTAGCAGCAGCACGGTGACAATGGCCGGAGTGAGCAACAGCTTGGTGCCGATGGACCAGCGCGCCAGCAGCGGGGTACGGAGGTGTTTCATGGCAAAACCTGTCAACTGGGGTGTCCGCCACGCGCGGACATGGCCAATGGCCGCCCGGGCGCAGCATGCGGCACACGGAATAAGAAAGCCGGCAGCCGGTAGCGCACTGCCGACAAGGGAGAAACCGGCCAGCCGCCATGGCAGCGCGCTGGCGGATGGCGCGCTCAGCGCCCGGCCAGACTGTGGCGGATCGCCGGCTGGTACTCGCCAGCCAGCAGCACGAACAGCATGCGGCAGCTCTGGCCGGAGCGATTGGCCCAAGCATGGTTGGTGCCGCGCTGGATCACCACATCGCCGCTGCGCAGCACTACCTCGCTGTCGTCCAGCAACAGGGTGATCTCCCCGCTTAACACCACGCCGTAGTCCACCGTCTCGGTGCGGTGCATCAGCGGGTGCGGCGAGTCGGCCGTCACCGTGCTGGCCTGCGCCGCGCCGAGGCTGGCAAACGCCTGCCGCATGTTGGCCGCACCATGTGCCAGCAGTGCCTCGCTGTCCGGCGGAATATCCACCATGCGGATACGGCTGCCGGCTGGCGGCGGCGACAGCTTCAGCGGGCCAACGGTGGGATCGGCGGCATTATCGATAGCTGCCGGGCTGCCGGCGGTGGACCAGATTTCGTGAAACACCGTGCCCGGAATGTGCGCCAGCGACAGCACGGTGGGCAGCGCGCCATCGGCGCTGATTACCGCACGGCCATCGGCGGCATGGCCGGTGATCACGCGACGTACAGGTGGCAAAGTCATCATTTCGCCTTTTCAGGACGCAAGCCGGCCCGTTGCCGCCGCACAAGCGGGGCAAAAGGCAAACTGCATCAGGAATGGAGCCGGCCCACGACTACGGGCCGGGTTGGCCGCAGCCGGCGCGCCGATGGCGCCGGCCGCGTGCCGGTGCGTTACAGCGGTGCCCGCAACGCTTCCATCGCATGCATCATCACGGCGCGGTGTTCTTCCAGCGAACCACCGTCACGCTCGATCTGCCCCATGCGACCGGACGCCGTCACCACCAGCCGGGCGCGGTCGTAGTGACGGCCGGCATAGGCGGTGAGCGCGCCTTCCAGGAAATGGCGGCGACCAAGCTCCTCCGCCAGCACCAGCGCGCCTTCGATGGCAATGCCGGCACCGGAGGCCAGGTGCGGCGTGGTGGCATGCACGGTGTCGCCAAGCAGCACCAGGCGGCCACGGTGCCACGGCGCCGGAATCATGTGCCCGGCCAGCGGACGGTAGACAATGCGATGGTGTGTCAGCGTACCGTCAAGGAAGCCGCGGCGAATGTCGCCCACCGCACCGCCAAACTCGGCGATCAGCTCCGCCAGCATCGCCGGCCACTGCTCCGGCGGGATGAACTCCATGCCCTCGCGGCGATCCAGCACGAACAGATAGCTCTCGTCCGGGCTGACCGGGTTCAAGCCGGCCTTGGTGGTGGCACCCATGAAGATGGTGGAGTTCTGCCGCGTGCGCGGCACCACCGCGCGCCAGGAACCCTGGCCAGAAAACTTGGGGCCGGGAAAGTCTGGCAACACCAGCTGACGCAGCTTGGAGTTGACGCCATCGGCGCCGATCACCAGGTCGTAGCGCCCCTGGCTGCCATCGCTGAAACGCACATCGACGCCGTCGGCATCCTGCTCGATATGCTCGAAGGTCAGCCCCAGGCGTACCCGCACCCCGGCCTCGCGCACCGCGGTGGCCAGAATATCGGCCAGCACCGGGCGCATAATACCGCCGGCCGGCGGCATGTCTTCCGCCCCCAGCGCCGGCGCCAGCGGCACGCTGTTCAGCAGGCTGCCGTCGGCGGCGCAGATATCGACATGCGTCCAGTGCCCGCCGCGGCGCAGCACCTCGTCCACCACCCCCACTTCGCGCAGCGCGCGCAACGATGGGCCGCTGATGGTGATGCCGGCACCATCCGGTGCCCAGTCCGGATTCAGCTCCACCAGATCGACTGCCACACCCTGCTTGCGCAGCTGGATGGCGACACACATGCCGCCGACGCCACCGCCCACTACCAGAACCTTGTTCACCAATGCCATCACCTGCTCCTCTATTCTCTGTTTGTTAGCCAGGCATACAGCTCACCGCCGCCATCCACTTCCAGCGGCACCGGCTGCAGATACTGCCCAAGACACGGCCCCTGCACACACCGCCCACTCTCCGGCAGGAACTGTGCGCCATGGGCGTAGCACACGATGCGTGTGCCGCTGCTATTCAGATAGCCATCCCGCCGCCAGGCCATCGGCGCACCGTCCACGTGCGGACAGGCATTGCGATAGCCGTAAACCTGGCCGCCATGACTTAGCACGAACAGCGCATCCTGCCCGCGATCGAACGGGTCGAAACCGCGCGCCACGCCGTCGGCAATATCGTCACGCCGGCATAGCCATATGCGGCGGGCGTTCTCAGGCATAGGCGCCGTTTTCCGGGCAGCCCGGGCCTGGCGCCCATTTCTTGCGGTACTGCAGCAGGAAGGCCTGCGAGGTATCGGCTCCCACATTGGTGACACGCGGTTGCCAGCTATCGTCATGCAGGTCCATGTCGGCATCCATCTCGATATGGCAGCCGAACGGGCTGTTGAAGTACCAGAACCAGTTGGAGCCGAGGATGTGGCGACCCGGCCCCCAGAACGGCTGGTAGCCTTTTTCCAGGAAGCGGTTGCCGTGCTGCATCACTTCGCTGGGGCCGGCAAAGTGGAAGGTAAAGTGCTCGACGCCCTGCATGTGCGCCGGCATGCCGATCAGGAAATGGCTGTGGTGATCCAGCGTGCCGGCCGGCTGGATGAAGGGGCCGAGTTCGGCAAAGCGGTCGGTACAGCGAAAACCCAGACGCTCGACATAGAACGCCTCGGCCTTTTGCACGTCCGGCACGAAGTACACAATGTGCGACAGGCTGCGCGGGCGAATCACCGCGTCCACATCCACCCCCAGATGGTTGGCCGCACGCTGCAGCGCCGCACCGGGAGCATTGGACAGCTCGCCCGGCGTGGTCACCGCTTTACGCACGCTGAGCTGGAAGCCGATGACAAAGCCGGAGTCATCCACGGTTTCGATGGCACCATCGGCCAGCTGCTTCACCTCGCGGTCGCGCCCCAGTTCGTCGGCGATGGCGGCCAACGTTGCCGCGTCGGCCACGCCCATCACCGTCTTGCGCAACATGCAGCCGGTGGCCAGCGCCGGCGGCAGCGTGCTGTCGTCGGCACGGGCGATCACCACCGCGGTGCCATCCTGCGCCTCGAAGCGGCCGCCATGCTCGCCGGCGCCCACCGGGGTCAGGCCGTAGTCGGTAAGGAATTGCGTGCAGCCGGCGATGTCGTCCACCCCGAACACGATTTCATCAAGTCCAACGATATTCATGCTGATGTCTCTCTCTAATTGTGGTTATCAGGTGGTGGGTGGTGGTTTTTAACGTCAGACGGTACGGCCGCCCAGGGTCTCGGCAACCCAGTCGGCGATGTAGGCACCGGCATTGGCGCTGTTGTCGAAGCTGGAATGCTGCACGCCGCCTTCGCGGTCGGTGAATACCTTCAGCTCGCGCTTGGGGCTGTTCACCAGCTGCTCATAGGTGCGCTCGGCCCATTTCAGCGGAATCTGCGAATCCTTCTCGCCGTGGGTGACCAGGAACGGCACCTTGATGCGGTCGAGCACGCCGTCCAGGTGCACGTTCTCGGCGATCTGCATGAAGTCGTCGATGCTGTCGCCGCCCCACACCCAGCGCACGTGCTCCCAATAGTGCGGCACCGGGAAATCTCCTTCGCGCTGCAGGCGTTTCTTCTGCACATCGCGCCAGTCGTGGTTGGCACCCCACACCACGCCCATGGCGAAACGCGGCTCAAACGCCACCGCACGCGGGCAGTAGTAACCGCCCAGCGACACGCCTTCCAGGCCGATGCGCTGCGGGTCGATGTCGTCGCGGGTTTCCAGGTAATCCACCACCTTGCTGGCCCACTGCTCGCTGTTGAACACCGCCTTCAGCCCCTGCAGGCGCAGCGCCTCACCGGTGCCCGGCTGGTCGATGATCAGCGACGCCACGCCACGCTGTGCCAGCCAGCGCGGCAGGCCAACGAAGTATTTCATTTCCTTGGTGCTATCCAGGCCGTTGACCTGTACCAGCAGCGGCTGACGCCCCTGCACGCCTTCGGCGCGCACATACAACCCGGCGATATGGCTGTCACCGTAGGGAATCTCCACCCGCTGGCAATTGGCATGCGACAGCGCGATGCCGCGGTTGAACACCTGCTGGAAGCGGGCATACAGCGCAGTACGCGTCGGGTCACCATGGCCCAGCATGCGCTCGGCGGTCAGGTAGTAGATGGCCGCGCGCTGCAGCTTGTCGCCGGCGGAAATCAGCCGCCCCTGCTCTTCATCGTCGGCCGCCAGGCTGCACAGCTTGTCGCCCATGCGCACCCAGCTTCCGCGGAAGGCGCGCACGCCTTCGGCATCCGGCTGCCTGGAGGCTTCGATCAGCGGCGCGCACATCTCCTCGATTTCGCCGATGCGCGCGCCCATCTCGATGGCCAGGTCGATGCCCAGGTTCCACACATAATTGGTCGGAAAATATCGAAACACGCTATTGCTCCTTGATTTTGAAATCCGGTTTACCAGGCAGTGGAACCGCCATCGACGGGAATGTCCGCGCCGGTAATCCAGCTGGCTTCATCCGAGGCCAGGAAAATGGCACACCAGCCGATGTCCTCGGGCTGCCCCAGCCGCTTGATCATGGTCTTGTCCAGCACCGCGTCGCGGAAGCCGGGAATGGTGCTCAGCGGGATGCGGGTGGCGCTGGTTTCGATCAGCGCCGGCGAAATGGTGTTGGCACGGATGCCATGCGCCCCGCCCTCCATCGCCAGTTGCCGCGTCATCGCCAGCACCCCGCCCTTGCCGGCGCAGTGCGCCAGCGCCGGCAGCGGCTTGAAGGCACCGTGAGCATTGGCCGAGGCAAAGTTGATGATGGCGCCACCGCCCCGCGCCTTCAGCTGCGGCCAGGCGGCCTGGCACGGCAGGAACACCACGTCCAGCTCGCCGCTCAGCGTGCGTTTCCAGTCGGCGTGGTAGTCCATGTCCTCGATCCACTTGAAGGCGCCGAAGGCACCGGCATTCACCAGCACATCCAGCCCGCCGTGGCGCGCCACGGTGAAATCGACCAGCGCCTGCACCTGCGCCGGGTCGGTCAGGTCGCACGGCTGCAGGCTGTCGATATGCAGCCCCTCGGCCGCGGCCAACCTTACGGTGTCCTGCGCCGCGGCGGCGTCGATATCGGCACCCACCACCCGTGCACCCTCGCGGGCAAACATCAGCGCACAGCCGCGACCGATGCCGCTGCCGCTGCCGGTGACGATGGCCACCTTGCCGGCCAGACGGCCGTTGCCTGCTGTGTTCATCTGCGCACCCTCCCGCTGCGGCATCAGTGCACGATGCCCAGCGAGTGCCGGACGCCGTTGAGATCGGTACGCACAAAATCGAAGTACGCCACCTTGATGTCGGCGAACTTGCCGGCAGCGTCCAGCTGGTACATCACCAGCCCGCTGTAGTCGAAGCTCTCGCCGGCGCGCACGCTGCCGAACAGGCTGGCCGCGTCGTCCTGCTGCACGGCAAAGTGGGTTTCCAGCCACACCGCCAGCGTGCTGCCGTCACACACGAAGCGGCGCACACTCAGCGTTTCCTTCATCTTTCCCCAGATCTTGGCGTAGTGATCCTTCATGCCCTGCACGCCGCAGTAATGCAGGCGACCGTTCTGCACCGTGACCTCGGGCGCCAGGAAATCGTCGAAGGCACTGGCGTCTTCGGCGTTGAAACGGGCGATGTACTGCTCGAAGCGGTTGCGGTCCATTACTCGCCTCCCTTGCGGAATGGCAGCGTGGCCAGGAAGGCCAGCTGCTTGACGCCCAGCATCTTCAGGCCGGCGCGGGCCGAGGCCGCATCCAGGCGGGCTTCCATCGGCATGGTGCCGAAGCTCTTGCCCTTGATCACCAGCTCGTCGCCCACGCGCTTGAGCGATTCGACATTCATCAGCTCTTCGTCATTGGGGCCGCGCAGTACCAGGCCGCTGGACACGTTGGCCACAGGCTTGGCGGCCGGCGGCAGCGGTGCCGCGCCATCCTGCCGCGCGCCCTTGGCCACCGAGTTGAAATCCATGCCCAGCGCTTCGAACATCTTGATGGCGGTGGCGCGGCCGGCGCCGTACACGCCGCCACCCGGATGCTGGAACGGGCCGGCCAGGAACAGCCGCTCCACGCCCGGCACGGTGAACTGGCCCAGGTCCGGCGTCGGACGGTGGCCGGCGCTCTGGTACAGATACGGCGCCACGCCGTGCAGGTCGCCGCGCATCATGCTGTTGGGGCTGCTGCGCTCCAGATCCACCGGGCTGACGATCTTGCGGGCAATGATGTTGTCGCTGCTGAGGTTGGACACGTACTTGCGGTAGTGCGCCAGCGACAGGTCGCCGATCTCTTCCTTGAATTCGTCCCAGTGCTTGTCGGCCCAGCGCGGGTCTTTCACCTGATACGGCGCGAAGGTGATGCCGTGGAACATGCCGGCACCGGCCGGCACCCGCGTCTTGTCGCCGATGCTTTCGTCGCCGCCGGCGCACAGGCGGCGCTCGGTAATCAGGCCGCGCTTGAGGTCGTCGAAGTCGGCCAGCATCTCGTCCAGTTTGTCGGTGGCCATGAACTCCAGCATGGTGGCGTAGCCCACCTCCTCGCCGGCGTAGTATTTGGCGTTTTCCTTCAGGTCGTAGTGGCTGACCATGATGGAGAACGGTGCCAGCGTGGCGCGTTCGGCACGCTTGAGCACCGGCTCCGGCACGCCCTCGACAAAGCGGCGGATCACGTGCGGGTGCAGCGCGCCGATTACCGCATCGCGCGCCATGATGCGCTCGCCGTCGGCCAGCTCCACGCCGCTGGCGCGGCCGTCGCTGGTCAGGATGCGTGCCACTTCGGCATTGCAGCGCACTTCGCCGCCGTGGCTTTCGATACAGCGCACCAGCGACTCGGTGAGCTTGCCGCTGCCGCCGATCGGCTGCGACACGCCGTAGGTGTGGATGATGCCCGGCATCAGCAGCACGCCCATGCCGGTGCCCAGCTCGTTGGGCGCCTGCAGGTTCTCGCTTACCAGCCGCAGCAGGTGGATCTTGATCTTGTCGTTCTCGTACAGCTGGTTCACCAGGTCGAGGCAGTCGCGGTTCATGTAGTCCAGCATGGTCCGCCCTTCCTCGGTGCGGTCGAGCATGGCGAACAGCTCGCCCAGCGGCGGCGGCGGCGTGTACAGCCCCGGCATGAACACTTCCAGGAACTGCTGGCTCATTTTCACGAACTGGCGGTAAGTCTCGGCGTCCTTCGGCGACAGTTTGGCGAAGCACTCGCAGGTCTTGTCGATATCCTTATAGGTGTACAGCACCGACTGGTCGGGAAAGATGGTGGCGTGCGGCACCGGCGAGTAGTGGTAGTCGAGACCGTGCTGCGACAGCAGCCCCAGCTCGTCCTGGCGCAGCATTGGGTTGCCCTGGATCATGATGTGCACGCTGGAATGCTCGTCATGCCAGTAGCCGGGGGTATTCAGCTGCTGGGTGGATACGCCGCCACCCGGGTAGGATTTGCGCTCCAGCACCAGCACTTTCTTGCCGGCCTTGGCCAGGTAGGCGGCCGCCACCAGGCCGTTGTGGCCGGCGCCCATGGCGACGATGTCGTATTGCTGCGTCATGTATGTCTCCTTGCAAACCGCCTCAGTCGTTACCGAGCGGGCGAATGTTCTTATCGTGTTTACGGATGCTTGATGCCGCGGCACTGCGCTGGCGGGAGGCCAGCAGCAACAGCAGCAGCGCCACCGGGGCCAGCAGCGCGCCCATCAGCTTGATGGCGGCGGCGATGCCACCGCTGTAACCGGCCAGGCCAACCACCACCAGCGGGGTCAGGAACTGGCCGAGGAAGAACGCCGCCATCCAGGCGCCGGTACCCAGCGCGCGATGCGATTGCGGCAGGTTGTTCATGTTCCACACCTGCAAGGTGGGCATCAGGATGCCGCAGCCGATACCGGTCAGCACCGCGCCGCCCGTCACCTGCTCCATGCTGTACGCGCTGCCGGCCAGCAGGTAGCCGCAGGCGACGATGCCGAACGCCAGCCCCAGCCGGGCGCTGGTGCCCAGCCCGCGGCGCAGCACGCTGCGGAACAGCAGCGAGCCCACCACCACCGCCAGCTGCGCCAGCGAGGCGATCAGGCCGACCTGGGTACTGGATACCACGCCGACGCTTTGCAGCAGATAGGCGATGTGTACCTGCACCGCCATAAAGGCGATACCACCGGCCAGCGTCACGCCGCAGATGCCCAGCTGCCGGCGGGCACTCCACGGCAGCTCATCGGCGTCCACGGCCTGGACCACGTTGGCCGCACGGCGCTTGGCCGGCTCCCACAGCAGCCACAGGGTCAGCGGTGCCAGCAGCAGGCTGATGGCGTACACCCCGAACGGCACCCGCCAGCCGAACTCGCCCAGCGCGCCGCCAACCGCGATGAAGATCACCGCCGAGGTGGAGGCAAAGGTGGTATTCAGCGCCAGATAGCGTTCGCGCTGTACGCCACGGAAGTAGTCGCCGATCAGCGCGGTGCAGCAGGTCATGATCACCGCTTCGGCCAGGCCGACCCCGATGCGGGTGGCAAAGATGGTGTGCAGCGAGTCGATCCACAGCGGACTGACGCCGAAGGCGGCATACGCCACCAGCGCGGCAACCAGCAGCCGCTTGCGGCCAACCTTGTCGGCCACCGCGCCGATGAACAGTGACAAGGCGGCAATCACCAGCCCGGGCGCGGTCAGCACCAGCGGTACCAGGAACTCGACGCGCTCGACACCGGCAAAATGGGTCTGCATTTTGGGCAGGATGGGCGCGATCACTACCGCGGCCAGCACCGACATGCAGCCGCAGAGCAGCAGCAGGTAGGCATGCAACGGCCGGGCAAGCGGCGCGTGCTGTTGTGTAGAAGTCATGATGAAGGCTCCGATCTGAGGAGGTTCGGTATGCCCCGGCGGCGACAAGGCCGCCGGGGCAACGCAACACTAGGGCTTAGCGAACCCCCTCGCCGGCCATCGCCTCCGGCGTGAAGGTGGTATCGGCATACACCGGCATCACCTTGTACTGCTCTTTGGAGTCGTTGGTCAGGCCGTCGACATACCAGGCACCGGACAACAGGTCATAGAAACCGAAGCTCTGTGGCGACACGGTGGCCGGGATGTCCGGCATGCTGACCGGCAGCGAGAAGCCCATCTGCCACAGCTGGCCATTACCGTCCCAGTGGTCGGCCAGCACCGCATTCCAGGTGTCCTCGTCCACGTAGTAGCGACGCTTGGACGCCAGGTGGCGCTTGCCCGGGGCCACGGTGGCTTCCACCACCCACACGCGGTGCAGCTCAAAGCGCTGGTCTTCCGGGTTCAGGTGGTTGTCCAGCAGCACCTTGCTGATCGGGCGCTGGAACATGCGGTTGGCGTTGTAGGGGATGTACATCTCCTTCTTGCCCAGCACTTTCCAGCTGAAGCGGTCGGTACGGCCGTTGAACACGTCGGTCTGGTCGAACAGCGAGATGCCGGCGCTGGCCGGGGTCGGTGTATCGCAGCAGGCGTTCGGCAGCTTGCGTACCCGGCGCTGGCCGGTCATGTACACCCATACCTGCGCCTTGTCCGGATCGATGTTTTCGCGGCCAACGATGGACTCGCCGGCACGGATGGCCGGGCCGTAGTTCAGCAGCCGGATGCTCCACATCACGCCCTGGTTATCCTTCTCGAACTTGTCGAGCGAGCCATCCTTGAAGTAGTACGGCATCTGGAAGTCGCCGGAGGCAAACACGGTCGGCACGTGCTTGCCGTCGGCGGTGGTCTGCATGCCGCGCACGTCGACGTGGAAGGAGCTGCCGCGCCAGCGCGACAGGTGGTTCCACATGATTTCTTCGCCGCTCTTCGGAATCGGGAACGGAATGCCGCCGTAGGCGCCGGTCAGCTTGTGGTTGACCAGCTTGGCGCGGGTGGCGTTGTCCAAGGTGTTTTCATACACCCACTGCGGCGCGGCCGCGGTACGGTGCGTCTGGTACACCGGCACCTTGAAGGTCTTCGGGTACTTCTTCAGCATCGCCTTGAGGCCATCGGTCAGCTTGTCGTTGTACTGCGCCATATTGTCGGCGGTAATCACGAACAGCGGCTTCTCGTCGGCAAACGGGTCCGGACGGCGGCCGCCGTTCTTGAAACCGGCGCTCGGTTTGGTGCTGCCACCGCTCCAGGCGGGAATGCTGCCATCCTTGTTGCCGGCTTTTTCGGCGCCGAACGGGGTCAGCTCGCCTTTCAGCTTGGCAGCCTCGTCCGCGGACACCGCGGCGTGGGCGCCCGCGGCGGACAACATCAGCGCGGCCAGCACGGTGGCGCGCAGCAGGGTCACTTCTCTCATCTGTGTCTCCTCTTTATTAGAATGTGCGGCGTACCGACAGCGCGATGTAGTCGCGGTCGGCAAGGTTCTGCTTGTAGGAACCGTGACCATTGGCGTCGATGCCGTTGTCCACCGGGCCGAAGTAGTGGGTGTAGCTCAGGCCGAAGCGCCAGTCGTCCAGGTAAGTACCGTTGACCCCGATGCTGAGGTCGCCCACTTTCTCGCCATTGAACGACGCCACCACCGCGGAATTGCCGCTCAGGCCGTAGCCGATGCCGATCGGTACCGACAGGTCCAGCCCCGGCAGTACCTGGCGGTATTTCGGCTCGTACACCACGCGGATATTGGTGGCATCGCGGGTGGCATTGGGGTTGAGCGCCGAGGCGTTCTTGGTGATGGAGGTCATGCGGTTCCAGGCGATTTCACCGAGGAAATCCGCCTCGCGCGCGATCCACGACGGCCCCAGGCTGGCCAGCCAGTTCACCTGCGCATGCGCCGATTTACCAATCGCGTACAACGCGTTGTCGCTGTTGTCGGCGGTGCCGGTCACGTCGATCTGCGCGTCGCTGGCCAGCGGCGTGTTGTGGCGCACCGAGACCTCGGCCGCGACGTTGACGTTCTCGAAGGTGGTGGAGGCGCTCGCACCGAAAGTTTTTACCCCTTCCGGATATACCCAGCGGTATTGCCCGCTCACCGGCAGGATGTAAATCTGCGGCCCGGTCTCGTGGTAGCGTGCGGCATACAGACCGTAGTCGACATCGCCGGAACGCATGCGCAGGCTTACCCCGCCCTGCCCGGAATCCTTGGCCTCGATGTCGCTGGCACGGTCAAGTTTGCCCAGCCCCGGCACGTAGATGCTCTCCGCGCCATCGCTCAGCATGTCGATGCCGGAGAAGTAGCTGCCGGCGCCCGGCAAGCGGGTCTTGTCCCACTCCAGCTTGTAGAACATGCCCAGCGCCACATCCGGGGTGATCTGCAGCTGGGACGACAGCTGGTTCACCGGCCGCATCAGCTCCTGGAACTTGGTATTGGGCACCGACATGGCTTTCACCACGTCGATCGGCGCCATGGCGTTGGCAATGCCGTTGCCGCCAAAGAACAGGCTCTCGCCCCACAGCACGGTGTGGCGGCCCAGGCGGGCGGTCAGCGGCATCCCGGCCAGGTCGGCCTTGCCGAACACGAAGGCATCCAGCAGCTCGGCGTCCTGGCCATGCAGCTTCTTGGTGCCGTCGGTGAATTCGTTGTTGGCCACCGATACGTTGTTGGAGGTGGCCGCCGAATCGTTGTCGTTGCCGCCGTTGTATACCGAGTCGTACCAGGCGGCGCCACTGACGCGGAAGCCGTAGTTTTTCTTGTACACCACGTCCAGCTCGGACAGCAGATCCAGGCGATTGGAAATCACCCCGGCGTTGCGGAAGTTGCGGTCGCCGTCATCGGTGTTGGCAAAGCCGCTGAACGGCGCGGCGGTGAGGCGCGAATCGGCATCCTGCAAGCGATAGGCCGCGGAATACTTCACCGTGTTGTCCCAGCGGATGCTCAGGTCTTCGTTGTCGGTGGCGATCTCGAAGGCCTGGGCGCTGGCTGCGGCCAGGCCGCAGGCGATGGCCAGTACCAGCGGGCGCAGCTGGCTGCGTTTACTGCCCTGGCGACGGTGCGTGTTGATTTGACTGTTTCCCACTGTCTCTCCTCCTGTGTTTGTTGTGCCGCCCGCGCGGGGCGTGCCAGTGGTACTGCGTGCGCTGCTTATTGCCTCCAGTGCGCCAGAGGCTGCCCCGCTACCGGAGCGCGGAAAAAGGGCAGCCGGTCTCCGGCCAGACTACCCAAATACACGGTTTGCAGGTCCGGCCCGCCAAAGGTCAGGCTCGCCATCATCGGCGCCAGCGTGCCCTTGCAGGCGCCCATCAGTTCCGGGGTGGTGGTGCCGGCCTGGTAGTGCTGTTCATAGATGGCCAGAGCCTCGGGGTTGCCGTCGTCCAGCAGCGTGAGCACTTCGCCTTCCGGGGTCAGCGCGATCAGGCGCTCGGTCAGGATCAGGGTGATCCACAGATTGCCGTAGGCGTCGAAGGCAAAGCCGTCGGGGAAGCCGCCGAGGTCGGCCGGGCCGTAGATTTCGCGCGCCAGCTCCTTGCCGTCTGCGCCGATGCGCACGCGGGAGATGCGCCGGGCATTGGTTTCCACCACGTACAGCCACTCTTCGGCGGCATCGAAGCGGATCTCGTTGGTGCCGACAAAACCGTCCGCCACGATGCGAATGCCGTTGTCGTCGATCACGCCGACATAGCCATCGGCGGTTTTTTCATTGATGGAGCGGGTCCACGGCACCTGGCGGGTGGTGACCGAGAACCAGATACGGCCACGCGAATCGCACAGCACGAAGTTGGCCTTGCCCAGCGGCTGGCCGTCGATCTGGTCATACAGCAGCCGCGACTGGCCATCACGGCTCATCAGCTCGATGGCATCAGTGCCGAAATTGGCGATCACGATGTTGCCGTCGCGGTCGAACGCCAGGCCGTTGGGCAAGGTGCCGCCCAGCATGCGCTCGGCGGCCGAGGCATCTGCGGCCAACCCTTTGCCGGCCTGCTGCGCCACCAGGGTCTGGCGGCCATCCGCCGTGATGTGCACCACGCCGCCACGGGCGTCGGCAGTCCACAGCGAGCCATCCGGCTCCGCCAGAATGCACTCCGGCCGCTGCAGGCCTTCGCCGAGGGTGCGGATGGCGGCGCGATCCAGCTGCCAGCCTTTGAGTGGGTTGTTAGCCATGCAAGGTTTCCCCTTTGCCAAGGTGATGGGTGTGGTGATGGGCAGCAGGCGCGGCGGCGCCGGGTGGCGGCAGCGTGATGCCCAGCAGGCGTTCCGCATTGCCATGCAGCAAGGCGGCGCGCTGCGCGGCCGTCAGCTCGGTGAGTTCGCCCAGCAGCTGGTGCAGCTCATAGCTGCCCATATCGAACGGGTAGTCGGTGCCGAGCACCACCTGCGAAATGCCCACTTGCGCGATCAGCGCCCGCAATGCCTGCGGCTGGTACACCAGCGAGTCGAACCAGATTTGGGAGAGATATTCGCTGGGCGCCTTGGCGCAGCCGCCCGCCTCCGGCCGCACGCGGTAGCCGTGGTCGCTGCGCCCGGGATAAAACGGCAGGTAGCCGCCGCCGTGTGCGGCCAACAGTTTCAGGCCGGGATGGCGGTCCAGCGTGCCGCTGAAGATCAGCTGCGACAGCGCGATGGTGGTCTCCAGCGGCTGGCCGATCAGATTGGAGAGGTAATACGGCGCCAGCCGTGGCCCCAGACTGCTGCCGAACGGATGGATGAACACCACGCAGCCCAGCGCCTCCGCCTTGGCCCAGAATGGCGCAAACGCTTCGTCGGACAGCTCGAGCCCGGCAATGCAGGTGGAAATCTCGACCCCGCGCAGGCCAAGCTGCCGCACCGCCACCTCCAGCTGCTTTACCGCCAGCTGCGGGTGCTGCAGCGACACCGCACCCAGCCCGAGCAAGCGCGCCGGCTGTTCGGCGCACAAGCCGGCAATGGCTTCGTTCTGCAGCGTCACCAGCTGCTCGGCCAGCTCCGGCGGCGCCCAGTTGTTGTATTGCGCCGGGGACGGGCTGACGAGCTGGATATCCACGCCCATGGCATCCATGTCCGCCAGGCGGGCACTCAGGCTGGTCAGACGCGGGGCAGCCGCCGGCAGCATGTGCTGCAGGTTGTGCTGCACCGAGGCCGGCCCCGTGCTGCGATCGAATGCGCTCTTTTCCGCCAGCCGAGCCGGCTGCTCGGCCACCAGCGCCTCTGCCGCCGGTACAAATGCGTGACAGTGCACATCCACCGTCAGCTGCGACGGCACGCGCGCCGCTGCGGCCTGTTTGGCCTTGCCGGCTGCGGCGCAATCCGGCAAGCAGCCGGCGCCACAGGTATGCAGCTGGATGGTATTCATCGCCACCCCACCTGCCCGGCATGGGCTGCCATTACAACAGTCGTTGCGAGCATGCCCGCGCCGTGCCAACGGCACATGCCACGGGTGGCGCAGCTCCCGCCACCGACCGGCATGCCTGCACTACCGTCCACACTCATCGCCATGTTCTCGCCCTCTATCCTGTTGCGTGGTTCGCTGCTCACCGCGGTAACCAGGTATTCCGGCCAGCGCATCGACAGCGTTTGAACAGAGCATAGAGTGGCGCTCAACATCCGTTAAATCGTTTGTTACTATGTCATGTATCGAAGATGTGGATACCTAAGCCACGACGAAACCGGAACTGGACCCCAGATGCGCTTCAATCGCCTAGACCTGAATTTGCTGGTGGTGCTCGACGCCCTGCTCACCGAACAGAACATCACTCGCGCCGGACAGCAGGTGTTCCTCAGCCAGTCGGCCACCAGTGGCGCACTGGCCCGGCTGCGGGAGTTTTTCAACGATGAATTGCTGGTGCAGGTTGGCAGAAAAATGGTACTGACGCCGCTGGGGGAAAGCCTGGTGAAGCCGGTGCGCAGCATCCTGCTGCAGGTGCAGACTACGATTGAGCAGCGCCCCGAGTTCGACCCGACGCAGTCGCAGCGCAAGTTCACCTTCATCATGTCCGACTACACCGCGATGGTGCTGATGCCGGCAGTCGTCCGCCAAGCAGCCAAAATCGCACCCGGCATCACCTTTGAACTGATCACACCGACTGATGCGCCGATAGAAGAACTGGAGAATGGCAACGCTGATTTTCTGCTGCTGCCAAGCAATGCCATCTCGGAAAAGCACCCGAGCTGCAGCATTTTCTCGGAAGACTTTGTCTGTATCTGCTGCCGCGACAATCAGCAGATCGAAGAGGAAATCAGCATCGACCAGTACCTGAAACTTGGCCATGTGATTGTGAGTTTTGGCTCGCTACGGCGCCCCAGCGTAGATACCTGGCTACTGGAAAAATACGGTATTGATCGCCGGCCGGAAATTACCGTTCCCACCTTCACCGCCGTGCCGCAGTATGTAATTGGCACATCGCGCATTGCCACCATCCACCGGCGGCTAGCCAATTTTTGGGCCCAGCATCTGCCCATCCGCATCCTGCCAACCCCTATCGCCATCCCGACCATGGGCTGGAGCCTGCAGTGGCACCAGTACAAGGACATCGACCCTGCCACGCACTGGGTCAAGCAGATGATTCAGGATACGGCAGCGGACATGTACTGACTCTGAATCGCCCCGGCGTTTCGAGATACTGCAGTCACTGCCCCATGGCTTTTTCAATAACTTTGTAGAGAAGTCAGATTTTTTCAGAAATTCTTCGCCGATTCAGCTTCGCTGTGAGTTCACAAAGATGAAAAAAGCCTTGTCTGGCAAGGCAGGAAATTTTCACTAACTTTCCCTCCCTACATATAGGGGGCGGATTAATTAAAAAATCTGGGCACGAGACGTGAAATGCCCGTCCCTCCCAGCCGCAACGACCCCGCGTCCGAGAGGTCGCGGCACAAGGCTCGCAGCGATATTGGCCCTACTTACCAAGGGTGCTTTGTACCTTTAGCGCGCCGCTGTAATTGTTCTCGTGGTGGCTACGGATCAGCTGCTCGGACAGACCATTGAGGTTGGCCGCATCGCAGGCCAACGGTTGGATCTGGTAAGTCATGGGCACTCTCCTTCCGGTCGATGTCAGTGATGCAGCAGCGGGTACAGCAGCAGGCCGATCGCAGCGGCACCACCGACGATCACCGGCTCTTGCAGCTTCTTGAAACGCCACAGCAACAAGACGGTGCCAAGCGCCAGCAGCACGGTGGGCACGTCAATCAGCGAACGTTTGGCGATCACGATGACGGAGCCGGTGATCGCACCGACCGCCGCAGCGGTGATGCCGTTCACGAATGCCACCACCCCCGGCAACTTGCCATACTTCTTGAAGTACGGTGCAGGCAGCACGGTGAACAGGTAGCACGGCAGGAAGGTGCCCAGCGCCGCCACGCAGGCACCTGGCAGCCCGGCGACCAGGTAGCCGATGAAGCCCACCGTGATCACCACCGGCCCCGGCGTGATCATGGCGACGGCAACGGCATCGACGAACTGCTTGTCGTTGAGCCAGTGATGCTCAGTTACTACGCCGCCGTAGAGGAACGGCACGATGGCCAGTCCAGAACCGAACACGAACGCCCCGGCCTTGGCGAAGAAGACGCCAATCTGGCCCAGCAACGATAAATCCAGCTCGGCCAGCAAGCCGCTGATGCTCGGCAACTGGGCAACGGCGACCGCATTCATGCTGCCTTTGCCCAGCCATTTGGGCGGCGCATTCCAGAGCCAGCTCACGATACCGGCCGCCAGGAACAGCCAGGCGATTTCCGACTCGGTGACCACCGTGACGGCGAGCAGGGTCAGAAAGATGGCCCACAGCAGCTTGTCCTTGCCGACGCTCTTGGTAGTCAGCTTGTGGGCGCTGATCGCAATGATGCCGATCACCGCGG
Organism: Vogesella facilis; assembly: GCF_042648525.1. NCBI lineage: Bacteria > Pseudomonadati > Pseudomonadota > Betaproteobacteria > Neisseriales > Chromobacteriaceae > Vogesella > Vogesella facilis. Next base: position 121,579 of record NZ_JBHRXN010000009.1, on the reverse strand, counting down.
CACCGACCCCGTAGAACACGGCCTGCATCCATTGCAGTCCGCCAAATTGCTGATAGGCCCAGCCCAGTGCCACCACCATCAGGAACGAGGGCAGCACGAAGGCCAGCCCGACCAGGGTGGCGCCCAGGGTGCGGTAATGCACATAGCCCAGGTAAATGGCGGTTTGTGCGGCCATCGGCCCTGGGGCCAGCTGGGCCAGGGCGATGCCTTCCTTGTAGTCGGACTCGGAGATCCAGTCGAGACGCTCGACCAGGTCGCGGTGCATGTAGCCGACCAGGGCCACCGGCCCGCCGAAACCGAAGGTGCCAAGGCGCAGGAAGTACAGCACCAGCTGCCACAAGGTGTAGGCAGGATGCGTACTGAGGGGCGCGGTATTGCTGGCATTGCTCAAGGTGATCTCCTGCTTCGGAAAGATTGTCAGGGGAGCTTACGGTTTGGCCGTACCCTGGAAATGGGTGTAGAGCGAGTCCAGGACGTTGCTGATGTCAGCCAGCAGCAGGTCATCGTCCGCGATCCGGCTGCGCGCGCCGCCCAGCACGGCTTCGAAGCCGACGCCCTCCGGCACCACGCTGCCGCTGACATCGAGTGCGTGCACCAGCTCACCGAGTCGGGCCAGGGCCGGATCGTGCTCGAAGCCGAAGCTCGCCAGCAGCACCTCGAACGTCACCCGCTCCCCGATATGAGAGAACGTCGCCCCGTCGAAATCGAAGCCCAGCGCTTCCACCGGGCAGGCGTGGATGTCGGTCAGCCAGACGAAGCGAGCCGCGGGGTCGATGAAGCGGCGGATCAGCCAGGCCGAGGCAATTCGATCCACCCATGGCCGCGCCCGGGTGGCCCACAGTCGCTGCTGGTAGTCAGCCAGGGCGCGGCGGGGGATGTCGCCGTCAACCGCCAGTGGCTCATCCGGCGCGTAGTGGCGGGTCAGCCGCTTCTCGGCGTCGTTGCATTGCCGACGGGCCGATTCCAGCGATTCACCGGTAAAAAAGTCGATGGCGGCAATCGCTTCCAGCTCCTTGCGCAGCTGGCGCAGACTGCGCCGGGCTTCGCCCTCCGACGCCGGTAGCTGTGCCAGCAGCGCCGCCAGCGCCTCGCTCCATTGCTGGTAGGCCTCGCTCCGGTCGAACAGCGCCCGCCATTCCGCCTGGGCTGTTGGGTCGTCTTCCACCACCTGCAGCACGTGGGCCATACCATCTGCGGCCAACAGCTCATCGCGCAAGTTGACCAGCGCCTGGCGCAGTTCGGGCCGGGCCGGCAACAGGTAGACGCCGTCGCGTAGCGCGGCAGCGCCGATCGCTTTCATCTGCCGCCAGAGCCGCACCCGCAGGGTGCCGTTTTGCCCTGCCACGCTGGTGACCAAGGCGAGCCAGTTGATCTGATCCATTGCACCTCCTTTGCAATGAACATTACACCATCTGTAATGTTGGTGATATTACATTTAGCGCAAAACTCATTACACTTACCAGTAACCGACTGGAGGCCGGCACAAGCCTGGACAGTTCAGACGTCAGGAAGTCTTGCTACTGGATCTCGGTTTCCTTGTCTTTTCCTATCCCCCCGGATAGGATGTAAAGCCATGAGCACACACACCTCCCACCCTGACATCATCAAACGGCTCAAGCGCGCCGATGGCCACCTCAAGAGCATCATTGCCATGCTCGAAGAGGGACGCAGCTGCCTGGACATTGTCCAGCAGCTTCAGGCCGTCGAAAGCGCCGTCACCAATGCCAAGAAAATCCTGGTGCATGACCATATCGAGCACTGCCTGGAACACGCGGTGCGCGAGGGCCAGCAAAGCGCGGACGCTACCCTGCGCGAGTTCAAAGAGATCACCAAATACCTGTAGCGGACGTCTGTCCGGCGCGGAACAGGGCGACTACCTGGCAAGTGAGAAATCGTCATGAATTGGAAAGAAGGACTACGCCAGACTGGCGTGCCGGCGGCGCTGGGCGCCGCGCTGTTATTCGGCGCGGGGACGCCGTTTGCCAAGCTGCTGCTGCACAACGTGAACCCATGGCTGCTGGCCGGGCTGCTCTACCTGGGCTCTGGCGTTGGCCTGACACTGTACCGTCGCCTGACGCGGGCGCCAGCCGTCCGCTTGCCGCGCCATGAAGCCCCATGGTTTATCGGGGCCATCGTGTCGGGCGGTGTCATCGGACCGGTGCTGCTGATGCTGGGGCTGACCGGGATGCCCGCTTCCGGGGCGTCGCTGCTGCTCAATGCCGAAGGCGTGTTCACCGCGCTGCTGGCCTGGTTCGCTTTCAAGGAAAACTTCGACCATCGCATTGCCTTGGGGATGGTGGCCATTGTTGCAGGGGCACTGATCCTGAGTTGGCCGGGCGAGGCACGCTTCGCTGGCGTGTGGCCGGCACTGGCGATAGTTGGCGCTTGCTTCGCCTGGGGTATCGACAACAACCTGACCCGCAAGGTCTCCCTGACGGATGCCACCTGGATCGCCTCGGTCAAAGGGCTGGCGGCCGGTTCGGTCAACCTGGCGCTGGCGTTAATGCTGGGGGCGTCTCTGCCGCCGCTACCCAACCTTGCCGGCGCCATGATCGTTGGCTTCCTTGCCTATGGTGTGAGCCTGGCGCTGTTCGTGGTAGCGCTGCGTCACCTCGGTACGGCTCGCACCGGTGCCTATTTCTCGGTTGCGCCGTTCTTCGGTGCGCTGCTGGCGCTGGCCATGGGGGAACCGATCACCCTACCGCTGTTGCTTGCCGGTGGCTTGATGGCGCTCGGCATCTGGCTGCACCTCACCGAACGCCACGAACATGAACACACGCATGAAGCGTTGGAACATGAGCACGAGCACGTGCATGATGCGCATCACCAACACAAGCATGACTATCCGGTTGCACCAGACACCAAGCACCGGCATCAGCATCGGCACGATGTGCTGACACATTCCCATCCGCATTTCCCTGACTCGCACCACAGGCATAAGCACTGACCTAACGGTCCACTCTGGGGGCACCTGCAGGCATTCATCACATAGCGATGGATCGTCCGCTTAGGCCGACGCCCTGCCGGTGACGCTCGCTTGACTGCCGGGAGGTCGGCCAAAGCGGACAGCCACAAGCAGAGGTGAGTGCGCCTACCTTTTTGCACAAAGCGGCTACTCGACAGCCAATGTAAGAGCAGACAGTCTTACCTCAGCTTTCAGACACACCCTCCAGCTGATGTAGTCGACCGATCAGGCAGGAAAATCCGCAGACTGCAGTACACCAAGAGAATCCAGCTTGAGATGCCGTTCAAGCATGTCGGCAAGGCGGTCAATATGCTTATCCCGCTCGGCGCGGTAGTCATGCGCCGCCGGCTGCTGCAGCCCGGCCCAGCGCAGCAAGGCCTGGCAAGCCTCCGGGTGGTCGAACAGGCCATGCAGGTAGCTGCCCAGCACCTGGCCGTCGGCAGACACCGCACCGTCACAGCCGCCGGCCAGCGTGACAGCCGGCTTATCCAGCGCCGGGCCGCTCGACACGCCCATGTGTATCTCGTAGCCGCTTACCGCTGCGTCAGCAAATGCCAGCCGTCCTTCAGCCTGGGCCAGCCGCTTGTGAGCAGTCAATGTGGTTTCCATATCCAGCAGGCCAAAGCCGATTGAGCTGCCGGCAGGGCCTTCCAGCCCGAATGGATCATGGAGTTGCCTGCCCAGCATCTGGAAGCCACCACAGATGCCGATCAACTTACCGCCATAGCGCAAGTGGCGATGGATGGCGGGCTCCCAGCCATTGGCACGCAACCAGTCGAGATCATGACGAACGTTCTTGCTACCGGGCAGTACCATCAGGTCGGCCGGCGGGATCGTTTCGCCGGCACGCACCACGCTCACCGCCACCTGCGGGTGCAGCCGCAGCGCATCGAAATCGGTGTGATTACTCAGCCGCGGCAGCGCCGGCACCACCACGCGCAAGCGCTGGACGGCGCCCGCTGCCGGCAGCGCGGCGCCCTGGCTCAGGCTGTCCTCGGCTTCGATATGCAGCCCCTGCAGGTACGGCAGCACGCCCAGCACCGGCTTGCCGGTATGTTGCTCCAGCCAGTCTATGCCGGGCTGCAGCAGGGCCACGTCGCCGCGAAAGCGGTTGATCACCAGCCCTACCACCCTGGCCCGCTCGCTCGGCGACAACAGCGCCAGCGTGCCCACCAGGTGGGCAAACACGCCGCCACGGTCAATGTCGGCCACCAGCAGCACCGGGCAGTCCACCGCCTCGGCAAAGCCCATATTGGCGATATCGCCCTCGCGCAGGTTGATCTCGGCCGGGCTGCCCGCCCCCTCCACCACCACGCACTGGTACTGTGCGGCCAGCCTTTGATGCGACTCCAGCACTGCCTGCATCGCGCGCGGCTTGTAGGCGTGGTAACTGCGCGCATCCATGTTCGACAGCACCCGCCCCTGCACGATCACCTGCGAACCGGTATTACTGTTGGGTTTGAGCAGGATGGGGTTCATGTCGGTGTGCGGCTCGATGCCGCAGGCCAGCGCCTGCACCGCTTGCGAGCGGCCGATCTCGCCACCGTCCACCGTCACCGCGCTGTTGAGCGCCATATTCTGCGGTTTGAACGGCGCCACCCGGATACCTCGTCGCGCCAGCAGGCGGCACAGCCCGGTGGCAAGCGTGCTCTTACCGGCATCGGATGTGGTCCCCATGATCATCAGGGTTTTGGCTGGCATGGCTAAACTCCGTACGCTTTTTCGGGCATTGGCCCTAGAATTGCGGTCTTTCGATTCGGCTGTCGGTAGCCAGATCGCGCCCCGGGCGCGGCAGCACCGACCAGAACGGCCGAGATTATATAGGCGCATCCGGTGTTCACTTCCGTTTTTCTGCTGCTGGCGGTACTGCTCGACAAACTGCTGGGCGAGCCGCGCCGCTGGCATCCGCTGGTGGGTTTCGGCAGCCTGGTGCGGCGCGTCGAGGCGGCGCTCTACCCGGCCGACCCCGGCCACGCATCCATGCTGCAAATGCGGCTGCGCGGCGTGCTCGGCATTGCCTTACTGCTGTTGCCGTTCAGCCTGCTGGCAGCCCTGCTGGCGCGGCTGCCCTACCTTGGCGGCGTTGCCAGCGTCGCGCTGCTCTACCTCGCCATTGGCGCCAGGAGCCTGGGCCAGCACGCGCAGGCGGTGGTCGATGCGCTGCACGGCAACGATCTGCCGCTGGCCCGCCAGCGGGTCGGCATGATCGTCAGCCGCGAAACCGCTACGTTGGCCGCACCGGACGTGGCGCGCGCCACCATTGAATCGGTACTGGAAAACGGCAGCGACGCGGTGTTCGCCGCAGTGTTCTGGTTCCTGCTGCTGGGCGCACCGGGTGTGGTGCTGTACCGGCTCGCCAATACCCTGGACGCGATGTGGGGCTACAAAAACCAGCGCTACCTGCACTTTGGCTGGGCCGCGGCACGCTTTGACGATGTAATGAACTACATTCCGGCCCGGCTCACCGCCCTGACCTACATCGTTCTTGGCAATCTCCGCGACGGCTGGCGCTGCTGGCGCCAGCAGGCGCCCACCTGGTACAGCCCGAACGCCGGCCCGGTGATGGCCGCCGGCGCCGGCGCGCTCGGCGTGACGTTGGGCGGCGCCGCCCGCTACCACGGCAGCCTGAAGCAGCGCCCTGCGTTAGGGGTTGGCCGCATGCCCGGCACGCACGACATCAGCCGCGCGATACGGCTGGTCGACCACGGTCTGGTGCTGTGGGTGGCTCTGGCGCTGCTGGCCGGCACAATGATGGAGCTGAGCGGTGCTTGAACACGGAGGCGGCATTCTCGCCGCGGCGCGGCGCTACGGCATCCCGCAGCAACAATGGCTGGACCTGTCCACCGGGCTGAACCCGCACGGCTGGCCGGTACCCGCGCTGCCTGCCAGCTGCTGGCAGCGCCTGCCAGAAGAGCACGACGGCCTGGAGGACGCCGCCGCCGGCTATTACGGCAATGCCAGCCTATTGCCGGTGGCCGGCTCGCAGGCGGCCATCCAGGCGCTGCCGCTGCTGCGACCGGCTGGCTGCGTGGGGCTATTGGCCACCAGCTATGCCGAGCATGCCCATGCCTGGCAGCGTCACGGGCACCAGGTCGAAAAACTGACCCCCGAGCAGATAGACGCGGCGCTGCCGCAGCTAGACGTACTGTTGCTGGTGAACCCGAACAACCCGACCGGCGCCCGCTTTGCGGCGGCGACCCTGCTGCGCTGGCATGCCGCCCTGGCCGCACGCGGCGGCTGGCTGATCGTCGATGAGGCGTTCATGGACTGTGCGCCCGCCGACAGCCTGGTACCGCAAAGCGGGGCTGCGGGCCTGATCGTGCTGCGCTCGCTCGGCAAGTTCTTCGGCCTTGCCGGCGTCAGGGTCGGCTTCGTATTCGCCTGGCGCGAACTGCTCGACGCCTTGCGCGAGGCCCTGGGACCCTGGACGCTGGCGGGGCCGGCGCGCGCCGCGGCCCGGCTTGCCCTGCTCGATACCGGCTGGCACGCCGACACGCGCAGCCTGCTCGCGGCCGAGGGAAACCGCCTCGCCACCCTGCTGCACGCGCATGGCCTGCCGCCAAGCGGCGGCACAGCGCTGTTCCAGTGGCTGGACCACCCGCAAGCGCCCGCCCTGCATGAATTCCTGGCACGGCGGGGCATACTCTGCCGCTTTTTCGCCGGGTCGCACAGCGTGCGCTTCGGCCTGCCGGCCGACGAGCCAGGCTGGCGGCGCCTCGCAGACGCGCTGCAGGCCTTTCACGCCGCCCGGCAGGGTTCCCATTCCAGCTAGCGTCACGTATCATCCGCCACCAGCAAATGATGGCGCCCATACGGGTTAAACGGGAATGCGGTTCAATGCCGCAGCTGCCCCCGCAACTGTAAGTGACGAGCCAGCGCAACAGCACCACTGGGCCCAACCCGGGAAGGTCGCGCACCGGCAATGACGCACGAGCCAGGAGACCGGCCATCACTTTCAGTCGACGTGGGTTGAAACCGGGCGGGGTGTACCGGGGGATAACAGCGAACGGCCGAAACCAGTCGTTCAGTCCTCTCTCGCGGCGATACTCCTAGTTGAGGTATCTCATATGGCTTCGCTGCACGCTGCCCGATCCGTCCGGCGGACACTGTCCACCAGCCGGGCCTCCGCCTTGCTGCTGCTGGGCCTTGTTGCGGCCAACCTGCTCGCCTGGAGCTGGGCGCTGACCGCCTTCAGCGGCCACCCCGCCCTGCTCAGTACCGCCCTGCTGGCCTACCTGTTCGGTCTGCGCCACGCGGTGGACGCCGACCACATCGCCGCCATCGACAATACCGTGCGCAAGCTGATGCAGCAGCAGCAGCGCCCGCTTGGCGTGGGCTTCTTCTTCTCGCTGGGCCATTCGGCCGTGGTCATCATCGCCGTCGCACTGATCGTGTTCGCCACCGCCACCCTGCAGAGCCACGTCATCGGCTTCAAGCAGATCGGCAGCGTGATCGGCACCAGCGTGTCGGCACTGTTCCTGCTGGGCATCGCCCTGATCAACCTGTCGGTGCTGCGCGACGTGTGGCAGCACTTTCGCCGCGTCCGTCGCGGCGAACGCATCGACGAAGCGCAACTCGACCTGCTGCTGGGCAATCGCGGCCTGCTGGCCCGCATGCTGCGCCCGCTGTTCCGGCTGGTAACGAAGAGCTGGCACCTGTTCCCGATCGGCTTCCTGTTCGGGCTGGGCTTTGACACCGCCACCGAAATCGGCCTGTTCGCCATGGCTGCCGCCCATACCAGCGACGGCATCCCCCTGTGGCACCTGATGGTGTTTCCGGTGCTGTTCACCGCCGGCATGGCGCTGATCGACACCATCGACAGCATGCTGATGGTCGGCGCCTACGGCTGGGCCTTCGTCAACCCGGTGCGCAAGCTCTGGTACAACCTGACCATCACCCTGATATCGGTAATCGTTGCCGTGGCGATTGGCGGCCTGGAAGCACTGGGGCTGATCGCCGACCGCTTCGCGCTGTCCGGCGGCGTATGGGACTGGATCACCGCGCTCAACGAGAACCTGGCCCACTTCGGCTACTTTGTGATTGCACTGTTCATGGCGAGCTGGGCAATCTCGGCCGCCATCTACAAGTGGAAGCGCTTCGACAGCCTGACCGAAGCGCGCTAACCCTTAGCCGGACGCCCCGTCGCGTCCGGCACATTCCCGCCGCGACCCAATGAGAACCCACGACAAACACGTGCTGATGTGCACCGGCCCGCGCTGTACCGAAAACGGCGCCGAGGCCGAGGCCATGTTCAAGCAGCTCGGCCAGGCCATAGACGCCTGCGAAGGCCTGCGCGCCAAGCGCACCCGCACCCATTGCTTCGCCGTCTGCAAGGAAGGCCCCATCGTCGCCGTGTACCCGGACGGCACCTGGTACCGCAAGGTGGACGCCAGCGCCATCCAGCGCATCGTCAGCGAACACCTGCGCGACGGCCACCCGGTGGCGCCGCTGATCTTCCACCAACTCGGCATCGGCGATGTCGAACCGAAGGATGAAGCATGAGCGCCCGCATCGTACTGCTTAGCCACGCCGGCACCGACCTGTCCGCGCTGGCACGCGCCCGCGCGCTGCTGCCGGACGACTTTGCCGCCGTCGAGGCGGTGAACCTGCAAACCGTGGACAGCCCGGCGCGCATGGAAGCGCTGCTTGGCTCAACGTTGGCCGCAGCACGCGTGCTGCTGGTACGCCTGCTCGGCCGCGCCAGCGCCGTGCCCGGCTTTGACGCGCTGCGCCGCGACGCCGAGGCGAACGGCCGCGCGCTGATCGTGGTCAGCGGCACCGGCGAGCCGGACCCGGAACTGGCGGCGCTGTGCAGCGTGCCGCCGGCGCTGCAGCACGAGGCCACCGCCTACCTGCAGGCGGGCGGCACTGCCAATATGGCGCAGCTGTTGCGCTGCCTGTCCGACCGGCTGCTGATGACCGGCTGCGGCTACCTGCCGCCGGCGGCGCTGCCCGATCACGGCATCTACCACCCGGAGCTGGCGGGCCTGGCCACGCTGGACGACTGGCAGGCAGTCTGCAACCCGGCCTGGCCGACCGTGGGCATCACCTTCTACCGGGCGCACTGGCTGTCCGGCAACACCCGTTTCATCGACCAGCTGGTCGATGCGCTGGCCGAGCGCCAGCTCAACGCGCTGCCGGTGTACACCGCCTCGCTGCGCACGCTGGGCGCATCCGGCCTGCCGGCGGCGCTGGACTTCTTCGCCGACGGCGATGCCAGCCGTATCGATGCGCTGATCAATACCACCTCGTTCGCCATGGGCGATGTGAATGCCGACGGCCCCACCGCGGCCGGCTGGTCGGTGGCGGCGTTCGAGCGGCTGGACCTGCCGGTGATCCAGGCCATCACCAGCAGCATGACCGTGGCGCAGTGGCAGGCATCCGAGCGCGGCCTCAACCCGCTCGACACCGCGATGAACGTGGCGCTGCCGGAGTTCGACGGCCGCATCATCGGCGTGCCGATCTCGTTCAAGCACGAGCAGGACGAAACCGAATACGCACCGCTGCCGGACCGGGCGCGCCGCGTGGCCGGCATTGCCGCGCGCCAGGTGGCGCTGCGCCGCACGCCAAACGACAAGAAGCGCATCGCCTTCATCTTCACCAACTCCAACAGCAAGGCCTCGCAGATCGGCAACGCCGTCGGCCTGGACTCGCCGGCCTCGCTGTTCGCCCTGCTGCACGCCATGCGCGAGGCGGGCTACCACCTGCCCGACCTGCCCGAATCGAGCGACGCGCTGATCCACACCCTGATCGACCGCGGCGCCTACGACGAGGACTACCTCACCGCCACGCAACTGCAGCAGGCGGTGGCCAGCGTGCCGGCGGCGCGCTATTCCGAGTGGTTCGCCCAGCTGCCGCCCGCGCTGCAGGACAAGATGCAGCAGCGCTGGGGCGCGGCACCGGGCCAGGCCTATGTGCACGACAACAAACTGGTGTTCGCCGGCCTGGAATACGGCAACGCCTTCGTGGCGCTGCAGCCGCCGCGCGGCTACGGCATGGACCCGGACGCGATCTACCACACCCCCGACCTGCCGCCCACCCACCACTACTACGCGCTGTACTGCTGGCTGCGCGACGACTGGCGCGCCGACGCCATCGTGCACGTCGGCAAGCACGGCACGCTGGAATGGCTGCCCGGCAAGGGCGTGGGCGTGTCGGAAAACTGCTTCCCGGACGCGCTGCTCGGCGAGCTGCCGATGTTCTACCCCTTCATCCTCAACGACCCGGGCGAAGGCTCGCAGGCCAAGCGCCGCGCGCATTCGGTGATCATCGACCACCTGACCCCGCCGATGACCACCGCCGACACCTACGGGCCGCTGGCGCAGCTGACCCAGCTGGTGGACGAGTACTACCAGGTGGAGATGCTGGACCCGGCCAAGCTGCCGCTGCTGCAGCAGCAGATCTGGGACCTGATCAAGGAAGCCAGGCTCGATACCGACCTGGCGGCGATGCTCAAGCACGACCATGATCACGACCATGACCATGATCACGACCATCATCATGACCATGACCACCACGATCACGACCACCACGCCCCGCAGCCGGCTGCCGGCAAATACCGGCTGCAAGCAGCCAAACCGGTGGCGACCCGGCCGGCGCAGGCCAGCGGCAAGTACCGGCTGAGCCCGGCCCAGGCGCACCATCAGCATGGCCACGGGCATCACCATGGCCATGATCATGATCACCATCACGACCATCATGACCACCACCACCATGGCGACCATCACCATGACCACGACCACGAGTGGGACGACACGCTGAACGAGGATGGCGTGCCGCTGACGCTGGCCAAGATGGAAGGCGTGGACGTGGCGCACCTGATCGAGGACATCGACGGCTACCTGTGCGAGCTGGGCGCGGCGCAGATCCGCGACGGCCTGCACATCCTCGGCAAGGTGCCGCAGGATGCGGCGCTGATCGACATGGTGTGCGCGCTGGTGCGCCTGCCCAATCTGGCGATTCCCGGCCTGCCGGCCGGCGTGGCCGCGGCGCTGGGCGTGGACTGGCAGATGCTGCAGGACGAACAGGGCAAGCGCCTGGCCACCGTGCCGGAGGCGCTGCAACGCCTGAGCGCCAGCCCGCTGATCACCCGTGCCGATGCCCATGACGCCATCCGCGCGCTGGGGCGGCAGCTGATTGCCGGCCTGGCCGACCGCGGCTTCGACGCGGCCGCGATCGACACAACGTTGGCCGCAACGCTGCCCGGCATCGGCGCCAGCGACGCGCTCAGGACCACCCTCGGCTACGTCTGCCGCGAACTGGTACCCAACCTCGCACGCACCACGGAAGAGATCGCCAACCTGCTGCGCGGCCTTGCCGGCGGCTACGTGCCGGCCGGCCCCAGCGGCGCACCCACCCGCGGCATGGCGCATGTGCTGCCCACCGGCCGCAATTTCTACTCGGTGGATCCGCGCAGCCTGCCGTCCCAGGCGGCATGGCGCATCGGCACCGAACTGGCCGGCGAGGTGCTGGCGCGGCATCGCAAGGAAACCGGCCACGATCCGGAGTCGGTCAGCATCAGCGTGTGGGGCACCAGCGCCATGCGCACCCACGGCGACGACATCGCGCAGATCCTGGCGCTGCTCGGCGTGCGCCCGCGCTGGCAGGCCGAGAGCCGCCGCGTGGCCGGCATCGAGGTAATTCCGCTGGCCGAGCTGGGCCGCCCGCGCATCGACGTGACGGTGCGCATCAGCGGCTTCTTCCGCGATGCCTTCCCGCACCTGATCCACCTGGTGGACGAGGCGGTGCACACCGTGGCGCGCCTTGACGAGCCTGTCGAACAGAACTTCGTGCGCAAGCACTACCTGGCGGACCTCAAGCAGCAGCTGTTCGCCCGGGAAGCCGCAGCCGACACCGAGCAGCAGGCGCTGTACCGCGTGTTCGGCTCCAAGCCCGGCACCTACGGCGCCGGCATCCTGCCGCTGATCAACGAGCAGAACTGGGAGACCGACGCCGACTTCGCCACCGCCTACATCAACTGGGGCGGCTACGCCTACGGCCGGCAGGCCAATGGCGCCGACGCGCGCGACGCCTTCCGCCACCGCCTGTCCGGCGTGGAGGTGGCGCTGCACAACCAGGACAACCGCGAGCACGACATTTTCGACAGCGACGACTACCTGCAGTACCACGGCGGCATGATCGCCACCATCCGCAGCCTGACCGGCCGCCAGCCGCGCCACTACTTCGGCGACAGCCACAACCCGGACAACCCGGCGGTGCGCGGGCTGAAGGAGGAAGTACTGCGCGTGTTCCGCTCGCGCGTGGCCAACCCCAAGTGGATCGCCAGCATCCAGCAGCACGGCTACAAGGGCGGGCTGGAGCTGACCGCCACGGTGGACTACCTGTTCGGCTACGACGCCACCGCCCACGTGGTGGACGACTGGGTGTACGAGCAGCTGGCAGAGACCTATGCCTTCGACCCTGCCATGCAGCAATTCTTCGCCGAGAGCAACCCGTGGGCGCTCGGCGCCATCACCGAACGGCTGCTGGAAGCCGCGCAGCGCCAGCTGTGGGCAGAACCCCGGCCGGAAACGCTGGCGGCGCTGCAGGCGCTGCACCTGCAAAGCGAAGCGCAGCTGGAAGCGCGCGGCGAGAACCCGACACCATGAGACACAACTACCCCTTTGCCGCCATCGTCGGCCAGGAACAGCTCAAGCGCGCACTGCTGCTGTGCGCCATCGACCCGACCCTGGGCGGCGTGCTGATCCGCGGCGACAAGGGCACCGCCAAGAGCACCGCCGCGCGCGGCCTCACCGACGTGCTGCCGCCGATCCGGCGCGTGGCCGGCTGCGCCTTCAACTGCGCGCCGGATGCGCCGCTGGCCGAATGCGAGCCCTGCCAGAGCAGCCACGCCGAGCATCGCCATTCGCCGGTGCCCTTCGTCAACCTGCCGCTGGGCGCCACCGAAGATCGCGTGCTGGGCAGCCTCGACTTCGAGCGCGCACTGAAGGACGGCAAAAAAGCGTTCCAGCCCGGCCTGCTCGCCGCCGCGCACCGCGGCCTGTTGTATATCGACGAGGTCAACCTGCTGGCCGACCACCTGGTGGATGTGCTGCTGGACGTATCGGCGATGGGCCGCAACACGGTGGAGCGCGAAGGGCTGGCGATCAGCCACCCGGCACGCATCACCCTGCTCGGCACCATGAACCTGGAGGAAGGCGAACTGCGCCCGCAGCTGCTGGACCGCTTCGGCCTGATGGTGGAAGTGAGCGCGCCGCGCGACCCGGCCATCCGTACCGAGGTAGTGCGCCGCCGGCTGGCGTTCGAGGCCGACCCGGCGGGCTTCATCGCCAACTGGCAGGCGGATACCGACGCGCTGCGCGCCACCATCCGCAGCGCGCAGGACACGATCGCCGGCGTCGCCCTGCCCGATTCGCTGCTCGCCTTCATCAGCCAGCTGTGCTGCGAGTTCGAAGTAGCCAGCCTGCGCGCCGACATCGTGATGCACAAGGCGGCGCGCGCCATTGCCGCGCTGGCCGGCCGCGACACGGTAACGGCGGAAGACGTGCGCGATGCCGCCGAACTGGTGCTGCCGCACCGCCGCCGCAAGAAGCCGTTCGAGCAGCCCGGCCTGGATCGTGACAAGCTCGACGAGCTGACGCGCCAGGCCGCGCCGCCGCCACCGCCGCCGTCTGAATCCGGCCACGGCGAGTCCGACACAGCGGACGAGGCCCCGGACAACGCACCGGATGACGGCCACGAGCAGCCCGGCCACGCCGCCGAACAGCTATTCGCCGCCGGCCCGGCGGCCGAAGTTGGCCGCATAGAAGTCACTGCGCTTGGCGCGCACGATGCCAGCGGCCGGCGCAGCAGCGTCAGCGGCACCCGGCGCGGCCACAGCGTGAGTGCGGTGAAGAACGAAGCGCCCAGCCAGCTGGCGGTGGATGCCACCCTGCGCCACGCGCTGCTGCGCAACCCCAACGATTTCAGCGTCACCCGCGCCGACCTGCACCAGAAAGTGCGCGCCGGCCGCGAGGGCAATCTGATCCTGCTGGTGGTGGACGCCTCCGGCTCGATGGCGGCGCGCCGCCGCATGGAACTGGTGAAGTCCTGCGTGCTGGGCCTGCTGCAGGACGCCTACCAGCGCCGCGACCAGGTGGCGGTGATCGCCTTCCGCGCCGACGCGGCCGAACTGGTACTGGCACCTACCCGCCAGGTGGAACAGGCGGAGCAGGCGCTGCGCGAGCTGCCCACCGGCGGACGCACCCCGCTCGCCCACGCCCTGCAGCTGGCCGCGCAGACGCTGGCAAAACAGAACGAACTGACGCCGCTGTTGGTGCTGCTGTCCGATGGCCGCGCCAATATCGCGCTCGACGCCGGCGCCGACCCGTGGCGTGAAGCCTTGACGTTGGCCGCAAGCATTGCCGGGCTCGGCACGCCGGCGCTGGTGCTGGACACCGAGGAAGGCTTCGTCAAGCTGGGCCGCGCCCGTGAACTGGCACAGGTGCTGCAGGCCGACTACCTGCCGCTGGAGCAGCTCGGCAGCGAGCAGCTGACCATGACCATCCGCCAAAGGCTGCCGCAATGAAGCCGGGTAAGGTTTACCTGATAGGCGCCGGCCCCGGCGACGTGGAACTGCTGACGCTGAAGGCGGTACGCCGCCTCGGCCTGGCCGACGTGGTGCTGATCGACGATCTGGCCAACCCCGAGGTGCTGCAGTTCGTGCCGCAGCACGCCGAGGTGGTCTACGTCGGCAAACGCGGCGGCTGTGCCTCGGTGGCGCAGGCCGATATCGAGGCGCGGCTGCTGGCCGCGGCGCGCGCCGGCCACTGCGTCGCCCGCGTCAAGGGCGGCGACCCCTTCGTGTTCGGCCGTGGCGGCGAGGAAATGCAGACGCTGCTGGCCGCCGGCATCGAAGTGGAAGTGGTCAACGGCATCACCGCCGGCCTGGCGGTACCGGCCACGCTGGACATTCCGCTGACCCACCGCGACTACGTGCACGGCGTCACCTTCGTCTCCGGCCATACCCACCAGGGCGACGAGCCGGACTGGGCGGCGCTGGCCGCCAGCGGCATGACACTGGTGATCTACATGGGGATGAGCCGGCTCGGCTTCATCACCGCACAATTGCAACACGGCCTGCCGGCCGACACCCCGGCGGCGGCGATCCAGTACGGCACCCGCCCGCAGCAGCGCCAGGTGGTCGCCACGCTGGCGACGCTGGCCAGCGCGGTTGCCACCGCCGGCCTCGGCAGCCCGGCACTGGTGGTGGTAGGCCCCACCGTGGGCCTTGCCCGCCTGCCGGCGCACGGCCAAACCATTGAAAAGGAATCCACATGATTGTCTGCATCGGCGCCGGCCCCGGCGACATCGGCTACCTGCCGCAACGCTCGGCGCAACTGATACGCGAGGCCGACGTGGTGGCCGGCTTCAACGCGGTGATCGACGTGGTGCGCTCGCTGATCCCGGACACTGCCGAGGTGATCCAGATGGGCTACCGCGACCAGGTGGCGCAGCTGGACATCGTTGCCGAGCGTCACCATGCCGGCAAGAAGTGCGTGGTGGTGTTCATGGGCGACATCCACTTCAGCGGCTTCCAGTACCTGGAGCGCGTCGAGCGCGCCTGCGGCCACCCGGTGGACACCATCCCGGGCATTTCGTCGGCCCAGATCCTCGCCTCGCGCGCCAAGGTGTGCTTCGACGAAACCACCTTCGTCACCTTCCACCGCCGTGGCGACCTGACCCCGTTCAAGCGCCACCTGGTGCACGTGCTGCAGGATCAGCGCAACGCCATCGTGATTCCCTGCCCGTGGGACGAGGCGCGCTCCTTCATGCCCTGGCACATCGCCGCCTACCTGCTGGAAAACGGCATCCCGGCCGAGCACCGCGTCGAAGTGTGGGAGAACCTGACCCGTGGCGATGCCGAGTGGCACGGCACGTTGGCCGCATGCGCCGAGCAGCGCTTCTCCGACATGAGCATCATGCTGATCCGCACGCTGCAGCCGATGGACAGCCAGATCGAGCCGACCCACAAATGAGCGCCAACGATTACGCCATCGTGCTGGCCGGCCACGGCAGCCGCGACCCGGACGGGGTCAACGAATTCATGGCGCTGGTGGCGCTGCTGCGCGAGCGCGCCGGCGGCCGCACCGTCGAGCATGGTTTCCTCGAATTCGCCACCCCGACCATAGACCAGGCGGTAGCCTCGGTGATCGCCGCCGGCGCCAGCACGGTGGTGATGGTGCCGGGCGTGCTGCTGGCCGCCACCCACGCCAAGAACGACATGCCAAGCGAGCTGCTGGCGCTGCAGCAGGCACACCCGGATACCGGCTTCCACTTCGGCGCGGCGATGGACCTGCACCCGAAACTGCTGGCGCTGTGCCGCGAACGCATCATCGAAGCGGAAGCGCGCTCGGCCAGCACCGTGTCGCGCGCCGATACCTGCCTGGTGGTGGTCGGGCGCGGCACCAGCGACCCGGATGCCAACTCCGAGATTTCCAAGCTCACCCGCATGCTGGAAGAAGGCATGGGCTTCGGCACCTCCTTTGTCTGCTATTCCGGCACCGCCAGGCCGCTGGTGGCCGACGGCCTGCGCGCCGCCGCACTGCTGGGCCACCGCCGCATCGTGGTGCTGCCCTACTTCCTGTTCGACGGCGTGCTGGTGAAGCGCATCTACGCTGCAGTAGACGACCTGGCCGCCCGCCACCCGGAGATCGAGGTGCTGCCGGCCGGCTACCTCGGCGTGCACCCGCACGTGGCCGATGTGTTCCTGGAGCGCGCGCAGGAAGGCGTGGAAGGCCGCGCCGCGATGAATTGCGCGCTGTGCAAGTACCGGGTGCAGATCGTCGGTTTCGAGGAACAGGTCGGCACGCCGCAGCAGGGCCACCATGGCCTGGTGCGCGGCCTGCTGGGCCGCAACGATGCCGCGCCGGCGCCGGCAGCGACGTGGCCGCCGTATGTGCCGCACCCGATCGAAGCGGAGAGCATGCGCATCATCGACGAAGGCCGTGACTGGTCCGCGGTGCCGGCCGATCACCAGATCGTGCTCAAGCGCCTGGTACACACCAGCGGCGATTTCGACATCGTCGACGACCTGGTGTTTTCGCCCGGCGCGGTGGAAACCGGCATCCGTGCGCTGCTGCGCTGCCGCCGCATCGTTGCCGACGTCACCATGGTGCAGACCGGCCTCAAGCGCGCGGTGCTGGACCAGCTGGGCGTGGAAACCTGGTGCGGCGTGCACGACGAGGAAACCCACCTGCTCGCCAGGGCGCAGGGCATCACCCGCTCGGCCGCCGGCATCCGCCGCGCCTGGCAGAAGTTCGGCAACGACGTGGTGGTGGCGATAGGCGATGCGCCCACTGCCATCATGGAAGTGGTGCGGCTGGTGCGCGAGCACGGCTGGCGCCCGCAGCTGGTGGTCGGCCTGCCGGTGGGCTTTGTCGGCACCCGCGAGTGCAAGGAGGAGCTGGCGCGCCTGATGCAGGTGCCGCGCATCACCAACCGCGGCACCCGCGGCGGCTCGCCGTGGGCGGCCTCGGCGGTAAACGCGATGATGATCGCGGCAATAGACCGCGTGTACCGCGAAAACCAGGAACAGCAAGCCGCGCAATGAGCGAACCTGCCCGCCGCCCCTACGACCTCGCCACGCTGGCCCCCAACGGCCTGCGCCGCGGCCGCACCACCGGCAGCTGCGCCACCGCCGCGGTAAAGGCGGCGCTGACGCTGCTGCTGCGCGGCGAAACGCAGAGCGAGGTGGAGGTGAGCCTGCCGGACCCGGACTACTACCTGCTGGTGCCGGTGGAGAAGGTAGCGCGGCTGGCCGGCGGCGTGGTGCGTGCCGAGGTGCTGAAGTACGGCGGCGACGACCCGGACAACACCGACGGCGCGACCATCTTTGCCGAGGTCGCAGTGAATGGCAGCGGCGCGGTTCGCTTCATCGCCGCCGCCGGCGTCGGCACCGTTACCCAGCCGGGCCTGCGCATTCCGCCCGGCGAGCCGGCAATCAACCCGGTGCCGCGCCAGATGATGCAGTGGGCGGTGGACGAAGTGCTGAACGGTGCGGCCAACCCCGGCTTCGACCTCGCCATCGGCTGCGTCGATGGCGACAGAATCGCCAAGCGCACCTTCAACCCGATGCTGGGTATCGTCGGCGGCATCTCGATACTCGGCACCAGCGGCATCGTGGAACCGATGTCACTGGCGGCATGGATGGCATCGATCGAGGTGTATATCCGCGTGGCGCTGGGCCACCGCCCGGCCGCCATCGCCTTCACGCCGGGCAAGATCGGCCGCGGCTACGCCGCCGACACGCTGCAGCTGGAAAAAAAGGAAGTGGTACAGATTGCCAACTTCGTCGGCGTATCGCTGGACTACACGCAGACGACGCTGCAAGAACAACAGACGAGGCTTGGCACGCTGTGGGTGCTGGGCCACCCCGGCAAGATTGCCAAGCTGCTCGATGGCGTGTGGGACACCCACTCCAGCAAGAGCGGCATGGCGATGGGCCCGGTTGCCGCCGTGGCAGCCGAAATGGGTTTTGCCGCCGACCTCGTCGACCAGATCGAGAAAGCCAATACCGTGGAAAACGTAGTGCAAATCATGAGAACCCAGGCCGACGCGCGCGGCTACTGGATGGAAATCGAGCGCCGCGTCGCCGCGCTGATGGCGCCCAGGGTGCCGAACGCGGACCGCGTGGCGGTGCGCCTGTTCAGCATGGATGGGACGCCGCTAGGAGAGGCAGCATGAACCTCGGACACTTCACCGGCGTAGGCGTCGGCCCCGGCCCTGCCGGGCTGATTCCGGTAGCGGCGCTGGCCGCGCTGCAGCAGGCCGACCTG
Organism: Vogesella facilis; assembly: GCF_042648525.1. NCBI lineage: Bacteria > Pseudomonadati > Pseudomonadota > Betaproteobacteria > Neisseriales > Chromobacteriaceae > Vogesella > Vogesella facilis. The sequence continues at coordinate 102,838 of NZ_JBHRXN010000009.1, read as the reverse complement.
ATCTACCTGCCGCGCGCGCGTGGCAGTGAGGTTTCTGTCGCCCGCCAGTGCCTGGCCGGCCTCGCCATCCCGGAGCAGAAATTCCGCGAGATCGAGTTCCAGATGGACCCGGACCGCAGCGTGCTGTCCAGCCACTACGGCGAGTTGGCCGCAGCGGTGGCCACCGAACTGACCGCAGGCCGCCACGTCGCCTACCTGACCATAGGCGACTCGATGACCTACTCCACCTACGGCTACCTGCTCGCCGCGCTGCGCGACCAGCTGCCGGGCCTGGCCCACACCACCTTCCCCGGCGTGACCAGCTTCGCCGCCACCGCCTCGGCGCTGTCCTGGCCGCTGGGCGAAGGCAAGGAGCGGATACTGATACTGCCCTGCCCGGACGACATGGCCGCGTTGCGTGCCGACATCGCCAGCCACGACATCGTGGTGCTGATGAAGATAGGCACGCGGCTGCCGGACGTGCTCGGGCTGCTGGCCGACATGGGCATCGCCCGCCACTGCGCGTTTGCGCGCCGCATCGGCCTGCCCGGCGAGGTCCTGTGCAATGACGTGAGCCAGCTTGGCGCCGATGCCAGCGGCTACCTCGCCACCATGCTGATCCGCAAAACCGCCCGGGAGCAACGCCACCCATGAGAGTCTATTTCATTGGCGCCGGCCCCGGCGCCGCCGACCTGATCACCCTGCGCGGCAGCCGCCTGCTGGGCGCCGTGCCCATGGTGCTGTACGCCGGCTCCTTGGTACCGGCCGAGATGCTGCAGCACTGCAGGCCTGACGCGGAAATCTTCGACACCGCCGAGCTGTCGCTGGACGAGCAGGAAGCGCTGTACCGCCGCGCCCAGCTTGAAGACAAGGACGTGGTGCGGCTGCACTCCGGCGACCCGGCCATCTACGGCGCCACCGCCGAGCAGATGCGCCGGCTGGAGGCACTGGGCATCGGCTACGAAATCGTGCCCGGCGTGTCCTCGTTCACTGCCGCCGCCGCGGCGCTCGGCAGCGAGCTGACCCGGCCGGCGGTGTCGCAGTCCATCATCCTGACCCGCGTGTCCGGCCGCGCCTCGGCGGTGCCGGAGCTGGAGTCGATCGCGCGCTTCGCCGAGCACCAGGCCACCATGTGCATCTTCCTGTCCGGCCAGCGGCTGAAGCACACCATTGCCGACCTGCTGCTGCACTACCCGCCGGACACGCCGGTGGCGCTGGTGCGCCGCGCCAGCTGGCCCGACCAGGCCATCCACCGCAGCACGCTCGCCAACTTGATGAGCGAGGTGAAGCAGAAGGACTGGCTGCTGACCACGCTGCTGCTGGTCGGCCACGCGCTGTCGCGCGAAGGCGGCGTGGAGTCCAGCCTGTACGCCGCCGGCTTCACCCATATTTTCCGCGACGGCACCGACCGCAAGACCCCGCGCCCGAGCAAGCAGAAGGCGAAGGACAGCGCGTGAGCGATATCGCGATCTGGCTGGTGCGCGACGACGCCCTGCCGCTGGGCCAAAGGTTGACTGCAGCGCTGGGCGCCACGCTGTACCAGCCGTGGCAGACACCGGGCGACAGCCCGCGCGAGCAGTTCCGCCGCTGCTTCCACCAGCACCGCCAGTGGGTGCTGGTGATGGCAAGCGGCATCGCGGTGCGCTACCTCGACGGCCTGCCGGCAAGCAAGTACAGCGACCCGGCGGTGGTGGTACTGGACGAAGCAGCACGCTTCGCCATTCCGCTGCTGTCCGGTCACGAGGGCGGCGCCAATGCACTGGCCTACCAGGTGGCCCGGCTCACCGGCGCCACCCCCGCCGTCACCACCGCCACCGAGGCGCTGAAACCGCTGACGCTGGGCATAGGCTGCCGCCGCGGCAAGCCGCTGCACGACATCGAACGCGCGGTGCTGAGCGCACTGGGCACGCGCGGCCTGGCCGAAGTGCGCGAGGTCGCCACCATCGACCTCAAGGCCGACGAAGCCGGCCTGCTGGCGTTCTGCGAGCGGCATGCGCTGCCGCTGCGCGTGATCTCCCGCGAAGATGTGGCCGCGCGCGGCTGGACGGGGCAGCCATCCGACTGGGTGCAGCAGAACGTCGGCGTGGCCGGCGTGTGCGAGCCATGCGCACTGATCGCCAGCCCGCGCGGGCAGCTGATCGTCCCCAAAACCGCGTTCGATGGCGTCACCGTCGCCATCGTCGAGGACCGCCCGCAGACGGCGGTTCGCCATGAACCATGAAGCACGGCGCAGCAGCGCCCTGCATTGCAGAAAGATGAAACCATGACCGGCAAACTCTACCTGGTCTCCGTCGGCCCCGGCACCGCCGAGCTGATTCCGCCGATGGTGAGGGACGCCCTCGCCGCCAGCGAGGTGATCGTTTCCTACGAGCTGTACCTGACCTGGATCCAGCCGTGGATCACCGGCAAGGATATCCGCACCCTGCCGCTGACCCAGGAGCGCGAACGCGCCCGCCTGGCGCTGGAACAGGCACGCGCCGGCAAGACGGTGGCGCTGATCTCCAGCGGCGATATCGGCATCTACGCCATGGCCACGCTGGCCTACGAGGACATGCTGGAGAGCGACAGCTTCGACGTGCAGCTGATTCCCGGCATTACCTCGGCCAACGCCTGCGCCTCGCTGCTGGGGGCGCCACTGTCGCACGACTTTGCCACCCTGAGCCTGTCCGACCTGCTGTGCCCGTGGGAGTGGATCGAAAAGCGCGCCCGCCACATCGCCGAGGCGGACCTCGCCGCCGTGTTCTACAACGTGCAGAGCCGCCAGCGCCAGGAAGGCGTGTACCGCGTGCTGGACATCATGCTTGAGCACAAGCGCCCCGAGACGCTGTGCGGCATCGTGCACAACGCCTACCGCGAGGGCCAGACGGTGGAGGTGGTGACGCTGGCCGAGCTGCGCACGCGCCGCTTCGACATGCTGACCTCCATCGTGATCGGCAACCGCTTCACCAAGCGCAAGCGCGGCTGGATCTACTCGCCGCGCGGCTACGGCAACTGGGACGACACGCCGGACACGGTAAAAGCCGACGCGCTGCCCACGGGCGCGGTGTGGGTGTTCTCCGGCACCAGCGACGGCAATGCGCTGGCAAGCGAGATCGCCGGGGCCGGCCACGCAGTGGTGGTATCGAGCGCCAGCGACTACGGCGCGGAACTGGTCGGCCGGAACTGCCCGGGGCTGACCACCGTTGCCGGCCGGCTGGGGGTCGAACGCCGCCGCGAGCTGCTGCGCGACAGCGCGGCACGCGCCATCGTCGATGCCACCCATCCGTTTGCCAGCGATATGTCGCAGCAGCTGATTGCGCTGGCCGCCGAGCTGTCGCTGCCCTATCAGCGCTACGAGCGCCCGGGCAGCGCCAGTGCCGCGCCGGCCGCCCATGTGCAGCGCGTTGCCAGCATGGATGATGCCGCACAGCTGGCGATGCGCTGCGGCCAACGTATCTTCCTCGCCACCGGCAGCAAGGAGCTGGTGCGCTTCGTCAAGGCCGATGGCGCCGCCGCGCAGCAATGGTTCGTGCGCCTGGCGCCGGACCCGCAGCACCTGCAGCGCGCCATCGACGCCGGCATTCCGCGCGCCAACCTGCTGGCGATGCAGGGGCCGTTCTCGCAGGCGGCCAACGAGACGCTGTGGCGCGACTGGGGCATAGACTGCGTGGTCACCAAGGATTCCGGCGATGCCGGCGGCTACGGCGCCAAGGTGGCGGCCACGGCCGTGCTGGGCATTCCGCTGATCGTGGTGGAGCGCCCCCGCATCGACTACCCCGCCGTCAGCACCGGTTTCAGCGGCGTGCTGGCAGCCCTTGCGGAGGCCCGGCCATGAGCACGCCACGCATTCCGGTTACCGTGATCACCGGCTTTCTTGGCGCCGGCAAAACCACCCTGCTGTCGAACCTGATTCGTGACAGCAAGCAGCGGCGCCTCGCCATCCTGGTCAACGAGTTCGGCGAAGTGTCCATCGATGGCGCGCTGCTGCGCAATGAAGGCAGCGGCGCCGAGATCCACGATCTGGCCAATGGCCTGGTCGCCTACGACGATGACGCAGACTTCCTGCCCACCATGCTGGCGCTGTGGCAGCGCCGCAGCGTGATCGACCATGTGCTGATCGAGACCTCCGGGCTGGCGCTGCCGTCGGCGGTGATGGAACAGCTGCAGGGCGAGGTGCTGGCGCCCTGCTTCGTGCTCGACGCCACGCTGGCGGTAGTCGACACCCCCTTGCTGCTGGACGGCGCCTTTGGCCAGCCCGCAGGCGAGGCGCGCAGCATCGACGCCCCGGTGGCCGAGCTGTTCGAGCTGCAGCTGGCCAACGCCGACATCGTGGTGCTGAACAAGATCGACGGCCTGGACGACGAGGCGCTGCTGGCGGCCGAAAGCCGCGTGCGCGCGCTGGCACCGTCTATCCGCTTCATCGAACTGGCCCACGAGGCCAGGCTCGACACCCGGCTGACGCTGGGCCTGCACCTGCACGAGCCGGCCAACAGCGCCCACCGCCACTACGGCCCGGTGGCCAGCATGCCGGGGCTCACGATGCGCCCGCTGGCCAACCAGGGCCTGCTCGACGGCCACAGCCACAGCGGGCTGGGCGCGCACAGCCACGGCCTGGCCACCCACAAGCACTTCCATGAGCAGGACCCGGGCTGGCAGTCGTTCATGATCCGCAGCAAGGAACAACAGCACCCCGACACCCTGCGCGACGCCGTCGCCGCCCTGGCCCGCAGCGAACCCATCCTGCGGGTAAAGGGGTTCGCACCGTGCGCAGCAGGCCGGCTGCTGATCCAGGCGGTGCGCAGCCGGGTCGAGGCCAGCATTGACCCTGCAGGCACGGCACGCCAGGCGCAACTGGTGTTCATCGGCTACCACCCCAGCCGCCCGCGCCTGCTGGAACGCCTGCAGCAGCTCACCGGCACGGCATGGCACTAGACGCACGCCCATGAATTCATGAAGGAAAGCAGATGAAAACCGATCACGAATCGCACCAGCGCATGACCGAGCGGCGCAAAGCCGGCTTCGAGAAGAAGAAGGCGGCGGCAACACAGGAAAAGGGCCTGCTGATCGTCAATACCGGCACCGGCAAGGGCAAGAGTTCGGCGGCGTTCGGCATGGGCCTGCGCGTGGTGGGTCACGGCATGCGCCTTGGCGTGGTGCAGTTCATCAAGGGTGCGCTGCACACCGCCGAGCGCGACCTGCTGGGCGGCTTCGACAACTGCGACTTCCTCACCATGGGCGATGGCTATACCTGGAACACGCAGGACCGCAGCGCCGATATCGCCACCGCCCGCAAGGGCTGGGACGAGGCGCGCCGCATGATAGCCAGCGGCGACTACGACATGGTGATCCTCGACGAACTCAATATCGTGCTGAAGTACGAATACCTGCCGCTGGGCGAGGTACTGGCGGTGTTCGCCGCCCGCCCGGCCAACCTGCACGTGGTGGTCACCGGCCGCCATGCACCGGAAGCGCTGATCGAGGCCGCCGACCTGGTGACCGAAATGCGGCTGGTGAAGCACCCCTACCGCGAACAGGGCATCAAGGCGCAGCAGGGCGTCGAGTACTGAGATGAGCACCGACACCGTCCGCCACTGCCCGGCGCTGTTCCTCACCGCGCCGGCCTCGCACCAGGGCAAGACCACACTGACCGCCGGCCTGGCGCGCTACCACCGCGCCCAGGGCCGGCGCGTGCGCGTGTTCAAGACCGGCCCGGACTACCTCGACCCCTATATCCTGGAACAGGCATCGGACCACCCCGTGCATTCGCTCGACCTGTGGATGACCGGCGAGGACGACTGCCGGCGCCGGCTGTACGCGGCCGCCGCGGATGCCGACCTGATCCTGATCGAGGGCAGCATGGGGCTGTTCGACGGCACGCCATCCAGCGCCGACCTGGCCGCCACCCTGGGCGTACCGCTGCTGGCGGTGATAGACGCCACCGGCATGGCGCAGACCTTCGCCGCCGTGGCGCACGGCCTGACGAGCTTCCGCCCCGGGCTGGCTTTCCATGGCGTGCTGGCCAACCGCGTGGCCAGCGCCCGTCACGCCGAGATGCTGCTGCAGGCGCTGCCGCCAGAGCTGCGCTGCGTCGGCACCGTGCTGCGCGACGAGGCCATGGCACTGCCGGAACGCCACCTCGGCCTGGTGCAGGCCCAGGAAGTAGACGACCTCGAAGCGCGGCTGCAGCAGGCCGCCGCGCAGATTGCCGGCACGGCACTGGTCGAGCTGCCACCGGCGGTGGCCTTGCGGCCAACCTTTGCCGCTGCCGTGCCACCGCTGCTGGCCGGCACAACCATCGCCATCGCCCGCGACAAGGCGTTTTCCTTCATCTACCCGGCCAATATCGAACTGCTCGCCGCGCTGGGCGCAACGCTCGCCTTCTTCTCGCCGCTGGCCGACGAGGCGCTGCCGCCCGCCGACGCCGTCTACCTGCCCGGCGGCTACCCGGAGCTGCACCTGGCCACGCTCGCCGCCAGCCAGCGCACCGCGGCCGGCCTGCGGCAGCACGTCGCCGCCGGCAAGCCGCTGTACGCCGAGTGCGGCGGCATGCTCTACCTGCTCGATGCGCTCACCGACAAGGCCGGTGCCAGCGGCGCCATGCTCGGCCTGCTGCCCGGGCATGCCACGCTGGGGCGACGCCTGGCCGGGCTTGGCCTGCAATCGGTAACGCTGGGCGGCGGCGAGCTGCGCGGCCACACCTTCCATTACACCAGCCTCGCAACGCCCCTGACCCCGGCTACCCATGCGGTGCGCAACAGCAGCCCGCTGCCGGGCGAGGCGCTGTATTGCCACGGCAGCATCGTCGCCAGCTATCTGCACCTGTACTTTTCATCCAACCCCGTCGCCACCGCCAGGCTGTTCACGGGCAAGGCCACACCATGAATCGATATAACGACCTCGAAATTGCCGCCGTCTACCGCGCCATTCGCGAGCGGCGCGACATGCGCCACTTCCTGCCCGACCCGATTGACCCCGAGCTACTCGCCCGCCTGCTGCAAGCCGCGCACCTCGCCCCCAGCGTCGGCTTCATGCAGCCATGGCGCTTCATCCGCATCAGCGATAGCCGGCTGCGCCGCGACATGCACGCGCTGGTGGAAGCCGAACGCGTACGCACCGCCGTGGCGCTGGGTGAACGCGAGGACGAGTTCATGCGGCTCAAGGTGGAAGGCATTCTCGACTGTGGCGAGGTGCTGGTGGCAGCGCTGATGGATGAGCGCGAGCGCCATGTCTTCGGCCGCCGTACCTTGCCGGAGATGGATCTGGCCTCGGTGGCCTGCGCCATCCAGAACATGTGGCTCGCCGCCCGCGCCGAAGGCATCGGCCTGGGCTGGGTTTCGCTGTTCGACCCGCTGGCGCTGGGCGAGCTGCTACAGCTGCCGCCCGGCGCCAAAGCGGTAGCCATCCTCTGCCTCGGCCACGTGGAACAGTTCTACGCCAAACCCATGCTGGAGCAGGAAAACTGGGCACAGCGCCAGCAGCTGGAAAGCCTGCTGTTCGAGAACCATTGGCAAAATCACGCCCCCTCAGCTGAATGAAGGTTGCCAAAATCAACAGACAGCTTTTTTGATAGCCCCGTCCACATCCGGGCATGTGCGGAATGCTGTGTAAACCGGTCGCTACCCATCAACCGGTTGAAAGACTGCTATGGCCGGATTCTGTTGAAAAACGCCTGCCCCTTCGGCGTGACGGCAAACCATGCCCAGTGCATTAGGATGCCGAGGTGCCGATATGCCGGGGCAGCAGAGAGGCACCAATAGCTTAGAAAATCGGCCTGCCCAGATCATTTTTAGGGTGAAAGTCATGAAAAATGGCTTTAACAACCAAAGCCAACTGCTACTCCGGCGGGTTTGTCAACAGAATCGCTGAATTGCACGCGTTGGCTACCCGGCAGGTACAGGAGCACCACTCGACTTCAAGCGCCATTGATCTTGATGTACTGACAGGATGGTTTGAGTCAGCGGCGAAATATCGAGTTGCCAATAGGCTTGGCTGGGGGCCTGCAACACATGCAGGATGACTGCTTTTATTACACTGGCGTGGGTGATAATCAGCGTATGTCCAGGTACCCAGCGATAGTGCTCGAGCCATTGGCTGATCCGCTCGATTGCACTGCTTATGGACTCCCCGCCGTGTGAAGCTAGTTCCGGGTCGGATAACCACGAGGCAATCTCGAGCGGCTCCGATACCGCGACCTCCTTGAGTGAACGCCCAGCCCAGCGCCCGTAGTTCACTTCGCGTAAAGCGGGCTCAATCGTGGGCACGAGGCCCAATGCCCTGGCCGTGTGCTGAGCACAGCGCGCCGGGCTGCACAGCACCTGGTCTGACCGGCTGAAGACATGGGCCAAGCCTGCAATGCTTTCGGTTTGTTCGAAATCTAGTGGTTCATCCGCCGGAAACCGCCCTGCACGCAGGGCCGCGGTCGCCGGCAGACACAGCAAGGTAATGCGCGTCGTCATTCTGTTACCACCCTTTCAATCGCCAAAGTTCTTTGACATGTCGGCGTGCCCCTCTAGAATGCACAGCACTTCGATGGGAAGAAGCTGGTGAGAAACCGGCACGGTCGCGCCACTGTGTATCAACCTGATGCGTCGTTTCGACGAATGAGGCTGAAAAGTCAGACCTTCACATTGAAGCATTCATCCGTTTCGGGACGCGTCATCCTCAAGGAGATACATCATGCACGCAAGCATCACCATCACACCGACCATTCAACCGGTATCCATCCCTGTTCGCGAACTGCTGCCATGGGCGATTTTCGGCAGCATGCTCATGCTCTTGGCCATCTACTTCGTTGGCATTGAAGAAGGGGCTGCCGCCATCTTCAACAACATGTATGTGCACGAGCTTGTCCATGATGGACGGCACTTGCTCGGCTTCCCCTGCCACTAAGGCGGGGCCATCATGGTAAGGAGTCTTCTGATCCGCGGCATGATCGCGGGCTTTCTGGCGAGCCTGTTAGCGTTTGGTTTTGCCAAGATCGTCGGCGAACCGCAGGTGAATCGTGCAATTGCCTTTGAAATGCAGATGGAGCAGGCAAAAAGCAACGAGCATGCGCATGAGCATGAGCATGACGCTACACCAGAACTAGTCAGCCGCGATGTGCAGTCCGGCATAGGCCTGTTCATTGGTGTAGGGGTATTTGGTACCGCTGTCGGTGGTCTGTTTGCACTGGTATTCGCCTTTGTTTACGGCCGTGTTGGCGCATTGCGTGCCCGTGCTACGTCAGTGCTGATGGCCCTGCTCGGCTTCATCGCGTTTGTACTCGTACCCTTCCTCAAGTACCCGCCCAACCCGCCGGCGGTGGGCGACCCTGGAACCATCGGCTCACGTACGGCGCTGTTTTTCACGATGATCGGCCTGTCGTTGGCAGCGCTGGCAATTGCGTTGTTTGTTGCTCGAAAACTCACCGCACGCTTCGGAACCTGGAACGCCACGCTGAGCGCAAGCGCGGTGTTCTTGGGATTGGTACTGCTGGCTCAATGGCAACTACCCGAGGTGAACGAGATTCCGGACCAGCTCTCGGCCGTGCTGTTGTGGCGCTTTCGGATGGCCTCGTTTGGCATCCAGGCAGTGCTGTGGACCGGTCTTGGCGTGTTGTTCGGCAGCTTGGTGGAACGCCTGCTGGAAGAGCGGCACAGCGCTTATCGTATTAGCTAAGTCGGAGTCTGCCCCTTCGCAAAGAACCCCGCCACGGCGGGGTTCTTCTTTTCCCTCCACCAGAAAAACTGTTTTGGTCGGAGGTGCCCTGCTGCTGAGGAAAGTAGCCATTTAGACAGCACGTATCGCCACGAGCAGCAAGCAGCTAACTGCCTGATTGCAGACGTTGCGCAGGGTACATGACCGTTTTGTACGTGTGCGCCAATCAACCGATTGCCGCCCAGACCGTGGATCAACTGCTCGACGACCTAGACGTTGAGGAGCGCAAGGGAGCTCTGGCGTCAGCAGACCGCCCTGGCTTGCTGCCGCTGCCCCCTCAGATCACCCGCAGTTGTACATTTAACTCCAGCCGAACGAGAGGCTGATACGCAGACCGCAGCAGCATAGAGTGTCAGGAACAACAGATTGTTCTGCCCCACTCCCTGTGGACACCAACTTAACGCCTCCCCACCTGGCTACCCGCGGCTTGCACGAAAGCGTGCCTCGGCCTCCCGAAACAGCGCCTTTGCGTGCTCAACGTTCCATGGCTGTTCGATGAGCGTTTCGTGATCCCATTCACTTCGCGGTACGGGGGGCGCGAAGAAATCACCGCCATAAACGTGTAGCGCACAGGCCATCTTCCCTATCGGATTCAGCACCGAGTGAATGACGTCGCGATCGAGCGTGGCAACATCGCCAGCACCCAGCGACTGAGCACCGGCTGCCGCGATCGTCGTTCCCGTCCGCTGCCAAAAGACGTTGTCCTCGCGCCCGGTATAGATACCGACCACCGAAAACATTTGGTGATTGTGCGGCATCAAACTCATGCACGGCGCCCAGACAAAGCTGATGACGGTAAGGTCGGGCGACCGGAAGAGCGGGGTAAGTCCGGCATGTTCAGGCTCACCAAGCTCGGCCATTATTCCAGCGCTGTCCGCAACCGCTTCGGCCACCAACTCGCTAATCGCCTCATGGCCTCCGGAAATAGCGCTCAAACAATCCTAGATAAAACGCTCCTTGCTGAACATGATCCCATGCCCTCCCGATCTGGTTCATCGTGCCAGGGAAGATCCTCGCAAGTGGATGATTCCTTTGGCTATTGACCAAGGTATAGCTCAAGCCAAGCACTCGGGCCGCGGCCTCTCAGGGGATTTCTGGGAGGACATCCGTACAAGCAAGCTTGCTGGTTAAGGGCTGTTTGGCTTTTCGCGTCACGACGCTGCGCCCGCCCGGCATCCAGTTGACGTGCGATGACCGCCTGACTTTGCTGGTGCAGCACTCCGGTTGCAGCCGTATCCATGTAATAACTTAGCCATCCACCCCGGCCGATCATCGCCACAGCGACCTGCCCGCGGAGCGGTGAGCCACGGCCGGTTTGCGCAGAATTGCGGACACCCCAGCCTGACAAAGGCAGGCGTGCCGCACCGGTCTCACCCCAGCCCCACCCGTTCACCCACTCCCAGCAGACACCTCGTTCGCGGCGCTTTTGCTGCCGGCGTGCTAGTGCAACGCCCTGCGCTGCAGCCACGCAGCACACCGAAGGTGCAAGCCGGCAACACCTTGAGACGATACGGTTTTTCTGCTATTTTGATTTTGTACATTATCAATTAAGCACCATGAGACTTGCACACCTCTCCCGCCCGGCCCTGGCCGGCTTTCCGTCGCCGGCGGCGGACCTGCCCACCGACGAGCTGGATCTCAACACCCTGCTCTGCCCGGACCGCATGGCCACCTTTTTCCTGCGCGCGCGTGGCGATGCGCTGGCCGACAGCGGCATCCTGGATGGCGACCTGCTGATTCTCAACAAGGGGCTGACGCCGCAACATGGCGACCTGGTGGTGTACTGGGAGGACAGCGGCTTTGTCGTTCGCAAGCTTGCCCGGGTAAACGGGCAATGGTGGCTGGGGCACCGCGACGCCCAGCGGCGCTGGCGCGAACAAGCGCCGCCCGCGCATTTCGATGCGCTGCTGTGGGGCGTCATCGTCGGTGTGGCGCGGCAGTTGCATCGCCCCTCGGCAGCCGGTCATGCGCACTGAACCCTGCTACGCCCTGCTCGACGGCAACAATTTCTACGTTGCCTGCGAGCGGCTGTTCAACCCGGCCTTGCAGGGCATCCCGGTGGTGGTGCTGTCCAACAACGATGGCTGCATCGTGTCGCGCTCGGCAGAGGCCAAGGCCATCGGCGTGCCGATGGGAGTCGCCTTTCACGAAGCGCGCAATCTGCTGTATCGCCACCGCGGCAAGGCGCTGTCGTCCAACTACGAGCTGTACGGTTCGCTATCGCGCCGCATGATGACGTTGGCCGCACGCTATGCCAGCGCGCAGGAAATCTATTCCATCGACGAGTGCTTCCTGGATTTTGCCGGCCAGGCCGACCCGCAGCAGCAGGCACGCCAGCTGCGGCTGGCGGTGCAGCGTAAGCTGGGGCTGCCGGTCAGCATTGGTCTGGGGAGCAGCAAGACGCTGGCCAAGCTGGCCAATCTGGTGGCCAAGCAGCAGCCACGCTTCGGCGGCGTGTTCGACTGGCGCATGCTGGATGCCACCGAGCGTCAGCAGCTGCTGCAACGGCTGGATGTCGGCATGGTATGGGGCATTGGTCACCGCTTGCGCGAGCAGCTGCAGGGGCTGGGCATTGCCAGCGCGGCACAGTTGGCCGCGGCCAACCCAGCGTGGGCACGACAGCGTTTCGGCCTGGCGGTGGAGCGCACGGTACGCGAGTTGCAAGGCGAGGCCTGCCTGAGCGTGGCGGACGTGGCGCCGCCACGCCAACAGATTCACTCCACGCGCTCGTTCGCACGACGACTGGATGAGCTGGCCGAGCTGCAGGCGGCCATCAGCCACCACGTGGCCCGCTGCGCCGAAAAACTGCGCGCCCAGCACAGCGCCACCCGCCTACTGCACATCATGCTGCGCACTGGCCCGGCCGAGCGTGGCGGCAGCGTGCAGCAACAATACTGGGCCAGCCTGCCACTGCTGCTGCCCGCCACCGACAGCCGCCAGCTGACCGCCGATGCGCTGCAGTTGCTGCAGCGCCTGTATCGGCCGGGTGTGCGCTACCACAAGTGCGGGGTCATTCTGGACGAACTGGTCGACGCCGATTTCAGCCGCCAGGGCGACCTGTTTCTGGCGGGGGAATCGGCCCGCAGCCAGCAGCTGATGCAGGCGCTGGACGGCATCAACCAGCGCTTTGGCAAGGACAGCATCCGCGTGGCCAGCAGCCTGCTGGGCAATGGCCGCTGGCATATGCGCCAGGACCAGCGCTCGCCGCGCTGCACCACCCGCTGGGATGAAATTATGAGCGTCAGCACCTGACAAGCCAGGCCGCGACAACAAAATGCGGCCAACGTTGGCCGCAAAAGGAGGAGGAGAAACACGGTACAACTCAGGACACACAACAAAACGTATCTGGCATAGCTTCAGCCTAGTCGTGTTTGCCGAGAAGACAAGCAAGAAAAAACCCCGGCAAGTGCCGGGGTTTCTTTGCGCGAGGCGAAGGCTTAGTTGTCAGCCTTGGCCATGCGGCGACGGTCGTGCTCCTGCAGCCAGCGCTTGCGGATACGGATGGATTTCGGGGTGATTTCCACCAGTTCGTCGTCGTCGATGAACTCCACTGCGGATTCCAGCGTCAGCTTGATCGGCGTGGTCAGACGCACGGCTTCGTCGGTACCGGAGGCGCGCACGTTGGTCAGCTTCTTGCCTTTCAGCGGGTTCACTACCAGGTCGTTATCGCGGCTGTGAATGCCGATGATCATGCCTTCGTACAGCTTGTCGCCCGGGGACACGAACATGCGGCCGCGGTCTTCCAGGTTCCACAGGGCGTAGGCCACGGCTTCGCCGTTGTCCTGCGAGATCAGCACGCCGTTGTGACGGCCCGGCAGGTCGGCTTTCACCGGTGCGTAGTCGTCGAATACGTGGCTCATCAGGCCGGTACCGCGGGTCATGGTCATGAAGTCGGACTGGAAGCCGATCAGGCCGCGTGCCGGAATATGGTATTCCAGACGGGTACGACCCTGACCGTCGGATTCCATATTGGTCAGCTCGCCACGACGACGGCCGATTTCTTCCATCACACCACCCTGGTGGGCATCTTCCAGGTCGATGGTCAGGTTTTCGTACGGCTCGCTCTTCTGGCCGTTGATTTCCTTGAACACCACGCGCGGCTTGGCCACAGCCATTTCGAAGCCTTCGCGACGCATGTTTTCCAGCAGAATGGTCAGGTGCAGTTCGCCACGGCCGGACACGCGGAACACGTCGGAATCCTCGGTGTCTTCCACGCGCAGAGCCACGTTGGTCAGCAGCTCTTTGGTCAGACGGTCGCGAATCTGGCGCGACGTCACGAACTTGCCTTCGGTACCGGCCAGCGGCGAGGAGTTCACCATGAAGTCCATGGTCAGGGTCGGCTCATCCACCGACAGCATCGGCAGGCCTACCGGCTGATCCTTGTCGCAGATGGTCACGCCGATACCGATATCGTCCAGACCGGAGATGATGATGATGTCACCAGCTTCGGCTTCTTCCACCGGTACGCGATCCAGACCCTTGTAACCCAGCACCTGGTTGATGCGGCCGGCTGCCACCTGGTCGTCGTGGTTCATTACCACCACCGCCTGGCCCGGCTTGATGCGGCCGTTCAGTACGCGGCCAACACCCAGACGGCCGGTGTAGGTGGAGTAGTCCAGTGCCGAGATTTGCAGCTGCAGCGGTGCATCGGCGCTACCTGCCGGGGTCGGCACGTGCTTGAGCACGGTCTCGAACAGCGGGCGCATGTTGTCGGACTCTTCTTCCAGTTCCAGCTTGGCGAAGCCGTTCAGACCGGAAGCGTAGATGATCGGGAAGTCCAGCTGCTCGTCGGAGGCGCCCAGCTTGTCGAACAGGTCGAAGGTCTGGTCTACCACCCAGTCCGGACGTGCGCCCGGACGGTCAACCTTGTTGATCACCACGATCGGGCGCAGGCCCAGGGCCAGTGCTTTCTTGGTCACGAAGCGGGTTTGCGGCATCGGGCCTTCCACCGCATCCACCAGCAGCAGCACACCGTCCACCATGCCCAGCACGCGCTCCACTTCGCCGCCGAAGTCGGCGTGGCCCGGGGTATCCACGATGTTGATGTGCACGCCTTCGTAATCGATGGCAGTGTTTTTGGCCAGAATAGTAATGCCGCGTTCTTTTTCCAGATCGTTGGAATCCATCACGCGTTCGTCAACCTGCTGGTTGTCGCGGAAGGTACCGGACTGGCGCAGCAGTTGGTCAACCAGGGTGGTTTTGCCGTGGTCAACGTGGGCAATGATGGCGATATTGCGAATTTGTCGGGTCATGGGTGCTCGGTGTTCAGCGAAAAAGTCGCGCGATTCTATCATGAACAGGGTGACACTGCAGTGAAAGCCGCTATTTTTCGGTACACTGCGCCGTTTTGGGGAGCAACACCTATGTATGACTGGAATGCGCTGTGGCATGTCCATGACGACTACCGCACCGGCTACGCCGGGCCGGCGGCGGACATCAACCAGCTGGCCGACGAGCTGGGCGGCAAGCTGCTGAAGTCCGCACGCGACGAACACGACCTGGCGGTCTACGACACCGGCGACGCCTATACCCTGCTGCGCCACGACAACGGCCTGCAGATGCTGAGCCTGGCCAAGCGTCACCTGTTCGATATCGGCGTGCGCCTGGTCACCACCGACGAAGGCCAGCCACTGGCGCTGCCCTACCTGGAAGTGCTGGTCGACAACCTGGCCACCGGCGAGGAAGCCGTGTGGCGCGGCGAAGTCGGCTGCAACGCTGCCGGCGAACTGGAAACCGGCGGCGAAACGCTCAGCGCGGACACGCCGCCGAGCATGCAGTTCCAGCTGTCCTTCAGCAATGAAGCCCGCTTCCACGCCGCGCTACAGGAAGCCTGGCAGGAGGCGGCCGAGCACATCACGCTGGATGCCGCCGCCTGGTTCAACGCCGAGGCACTGGAAGACGCGCCGGCCGAGCCGCCGCTGGATGCCCGCATCCAGCAGATGTGCGACCGTTACGCCGAGATCATCCGCCGCGAGCAGGCCATGCTGTCGCGCCGCTTTGCCGATGCCGAACTGCACCTGGTGGCCGAAGTGCTGCGCGGCGTGCACTTCGACGGCGCCGAATCCTGCCGCGGCCTGTGGCTGGCGGTGGAGGCGCGTATCCTGCACGACGAGCTGGACCACAAGTACAAGGTAGACGGCGAGGCGCTGCTGGATAAGCTGCGCCTGCTGGGCTACACCCAGGAAGTGGCGCTGATCGAGGCGCTGGCGCCGGTGCAGCCGTAACAGCCTGGCCGCAAGCAAACGGGCGACCACTGGTCGCCCGTTGTTGTTTCCGCCCGCAAGCTTTTGCGCGTTCGCGCGCGCAGCTCAGCCGGTAATCACCGGCATCAGGCTCAGCACCACCTTGCCCAGGTTGCGGTTTTCCTCCACGTAACGGTGCGCATCGGCCACCGCCGCCAGCGGATAGATGCTATCCAGCGTGACATGCGCGCGACCGTCCTGCAGTGCCGGCAGCACTTCCTGCGCCAGCGCTGCGGCCAACCTGGCCTTCACCGCCTCCGGCTGGCTGCGCAGCGTGGAGCCGATGATCTTCAACCGCTTCACCAGCAGCAGCCCCAGGTTGAGGCTGCCCTGCACGCCGCCCATCACGCCGATCAGCACCAGACGGCCATCCTGTTTCAGCGCCGCGATATTGTCGTCGAACAGCGACGCCCCCACCGGGTCCAGCACCACGTCCACGCCACCCAGTTCCTTTATATAGGCAGCAAAACCCGGCTGGCGGCTGTCGATCACCGCATCCGCGCCCAGGCTGCGGCAGAACGTGCGCTTTTCCTCGCTACTGGCACTGGCGATCACCGTGCAGCCCAGCAGGCTGGCCAGCTGGATCGCCGCCGCGCCGACACCGCTGGCCCCGGCGTGAATCAGCACCGTTTCGCCGGCGCGCAGCTGGGCGATTTCCACCAGGTTGAACCAGGCGGTCATCCACGCCTCCGGCAGGCTGGCCGCTTCCGCCCAGCTCATCAGGTCCGGCTTGGGGATCGCCGCCGAGCTGTCCAGCAGCGCGAACTCGGCATAGCCACCGCCGGACACCAGCCCGAACACGGCGTCGCCTTCCTGAAAGCGCGACGGGCCGTTGACGGCATCCACCACCCCGGCCACCTCCAGCCCCAGGATAGGCGACGCACCCTTGGGCGGCGGATATTTGCCCTCGCGCTGCACGATGTCGGCGCGATTGATCCCGGCCGCCAGTACGCGCACGCGCAGCTGCCCCGGGGCCGGCCCCGGTTTCTCCACCACGTCCAGCCGCAGGGTGTCCACCCCGCCGGCGCCGGACTGTACAACCGCCTGCATAGCCATGCTTGACCCTCCACAAACCAGGCAAATGTTCTTGCATTACAATAGCACGCCATGAACCAGCCCTGTTTTCACTGCCACCTGCCGGTACCCGCCGGCCAGGATTTCCCCATCCGCTACCGCCAGCGTACCGAACAAGCCTGCTGTGCCGGCTGCCAGGCCGTGGCGCAGACCATCATCGACAGCGGGCTGGGCGATTACTACCAGCACCGCACCGACGGCCAGCAAAAGGCCGAGGCCCTGCCGGCCGAACTGCTGCAACAGATCGCCCTCTACGACTCGGACAAGCTGCAGCAGAGCTTCGTTCGCCACGAAGACGGCGCGGTGCGCGAGGCCACGCTGATGCTGGAAGGCATCACCTGCGCCGCCTGCGTGTGGCTGAACGAACAGCACGTGCGCCAGTTGCCGGGCGTGCTGGGCGTGGACATCAACTACAGCAGCCACCGCGCCCGCGTGCGCTGGGACAACAGCCAGCTACAGCTGTCGCAGATCCTGCATGCCATCGCCGAAATCGGCTACCGCGCCCACCCTTACGACAGCGCGCGCCAGGAGGCCGCGCAGCAGCGCGAGCGCAAGCAGGCGCTGAATCGGCTGTGGGTGGCCGGGTTGTCGATGATGCAGGTGATGATGTACGCGGTGCCGATCTACATGGCGCCGGAAGGCGATATCGAGCCGCAGTGGCTGTGGATTCTGCACTGGGCCAGCTTCGTGCTGACCCTGCCGGTGGTGCTGTACTCGGCGGTGCCGTTCTACCGCGCCACCTGGCGCGACCTGAAAACCCGCCGCGTGGGCATGGATACCCCGGTGACCATCGGCATCCTTACCGCGTTCTTTGCCAGCCTGTGGGCGCTGCTGCACAAGGTGGAACACGGCGTGTACTTCGACTCGGTGTCGATGTTCATCTTCCTGCTGCTGGGCGGCCGCTACCTGGAAAGCATGGCGCGGCGCAAGACCGGCGAGGCCACCGAACGGCTGGTGAAACTGGTGCCCGCCTTCGTGCACCAGCTGGATGGTTGGCCGCATAGCCACGAGACGCGCGAAGTAGCTGCGGCCAACGTTGAGCCCGGCGCGCAGCTGCTGATCAAGCCGGGCGAGACCGTGCCCTGCGACGGCCGCATCCTGGACGGCCACAGCAGCGTGGACGAAGCGCTGCTCACCGGCGAAAGCACCCCGATCCGCAAAGACGCGGGCGACACGGTGATTGCCGGCAGCGTCAACCAGACCAGCCCGCTGGTACTGAGCGTCACCCAGACCGGCAGCGACACCCGCCTGGCCGGCATCGTGCGCCTGCTGGACCAGGCGATGGCGGAGAAACCGCAGCTGGCCAAACTGGCAGACCGCTTTGCCGCCTGGTTCGTCGCCCTGCTGCTGCTGGCCGCCGCCGGCACCTACCTCGGCTGGAGCCTGCTGGACAGCCCACAGCATGCGCTGTGGATTACCGTGGCGGTACTGGTGGTGTCCTGCCCGTGCGCGCTGAGCCTGGCCACCCCGGCGGCGCTGACCGCCGCCACCGGCCACCTGGCGCAGATCGGCGTGCTCACCACCCGCGGCCATGCACTGGAAACGCTGGCCAAGATCAGCGACGTCGTGTTCGACAAGACCGGCACCCTCACCCATGGCCGCATGCAGCTGCTGGCCACCCAGGAAGCGGCCCATGCCGAGCCGACGCCGGCCATCGTGCTGGCCGCCGCGCTGGAGCAATCCTCCGAACACCCGATCGCCCGCGCGCTGAGCGCCGCGGCACATGACGCCCCGCTACCGACCGTGAGCGCGCTGCGCAACCAGCCCGGCCGCGGCGTGGAAGGCAGCATCGCCGGCCAGTGCTGGCGGCTGGGGCAGCCGGATTTCGTCGCCGAACTGAGCGGCGCCGCGCCGCAACCCGCGCTGCCAGCCACCGCCACCGTGGTGGCGCTGGGCGACGCGCGCGGCATCAAGGCCTGGTTTGCCGTCGGCGACCAGTTGCGTGACAGTGCCACGGCACTGATCGGCCGCCTGCAGGCACAGGGCCTGCGCGTGCACCTGCTGTCCGGCGATGCCAAGCTGGCGGTGGCCACGTTGGCCGCAGAGCTGGGCATTGCCCACTACCGCGCCGGCGCCACGCCGGAAGACAAGCTGGCCTATGTCAGCCAGCTGCAGCAGGGCGGCGCCCGCGTGCTGATGCTGGGCGACGGCGTCAACGATGCGCCGGTACTAGCGCGCGCCGACGTGTCGCTGGCCATGGGCGGCGGCACCGATGTCGCCCGCGCCAGCGGCGACATGGTGCTGATGGGCGACGATATCGCCCAACTGTCCGGCGCGCTGGCGCTGGCGCGACGCACCATGCGCATCATCCGCCAGAACCTGCTGTGGGCGGCGGTGTACAATCTGGTGGCGCTGCCGCTGGCGATTGCCGGCCATGTCACCCCGTGGCTGGCCAGCTTGGGCATGGCGGCCAGCTCGCTGCTGGTGGTCAGCAACGCGCTGCGGCTAGTCAAACGGAGCAAGTAATGGAAAGCCTGTATTTATTGATCCCCGTCAGCATCCTGCTGGTGTTCGTGATTGGCCTGCTGTTCTGGTGGTCCACCCGCTCCGGCCAGTTCGACGATCTGGAAGGCCCGGCGCACCGCATCCTGATGGACGACGACAGCCCGCCGCGCGACGACGACGCACACTGAACACCGACACTGCGGCCAACCTTCCAAGGTTGGCCGCAGTGCTTTGGCGCCGCGATATGCCATGACAATCGCCGGCGCAATGGCATAATCTGGCCGCGCCCGCGCCGCCAGCGCGCGGCCCCACCACCAACGCAGTACGGCACGCGCGCCGCGTGTGCCACCGGCACGGATCTCTCGGCATGAAAATCCTCATTCTCGGCGGCGGCCAGGTCGGCGCCAGCGTGGCAGAAAACCTGGTTGGCGAAGGCAACGATGTCACCCTGGTCGACCAGGACAGCAACCTGCTGAAGCTGCTGCAGGACAGGCTGGACATCCGCACCGTACAGGGCAACGCCGCGCAGCCGGGCATCCTGCAGGAGGCAGGCATCGAGGAAGCCGAGATGCTGCTGGCGCTGACCCGCAACGACGAAACCAATCTGGTGGCCTGCGCGCTGGCCGCGCAGCGCTACAACGTGCCCACCCGCATTGCCCGCCTGCGCGCCAGCGATTACGTGGACGGCGAACAGCCGGTGATGGCGCAATTCGGCGTCGAACACGCCATCTGCCCGGAACAGATCGTCACCGACAGCCTGCAGCGCGTGCTGGCCTACCCGCGTGCGCTGCAGGTGCTGGATTTTGCCGGCGGCCTGCTGCAGCTGGTGGTCACCCGCGCCGAGGCCGGCGGCAAGCTGCTGGGCAAGCCGCTGCGCCAGCTGCGCGCCGACATGCCGGACAGCAACTGCCGCATCTGCGCCATCTACCGCCAGGACAAGCTGGTGCACCCGGACGGCGACACCGTGCTGGCGGCCGACGACGAAGTGTTCTTCATCGCCGCCCGCGCCGACGTGCCGGCCATGCTCGGCGAACTGTGCGCCGAGGCAAAACCGGTGCGGCGGGTGATGATCGCCGGCGGCGGCAATATCGGCTACCGGCTGGCGCGCATGCTGTCCGGCGCCTACGAGGTCAAGCTGATCGAACACGGCGCAGCGCGGGCGCGCTGGCTGGCGGAGAACCTGCCGCAGGTGCTGGTGCTGCACGGCGAAGCCACCGACGAGGGGCTGCTGGAAGGCGAGAATGTCGACGAGATGGACGTGTTCTGCGCGCTGACCAACGACGACGAGGACAACCTGATGTCCACCCTGCTGGCCAAGCGCATGGGCACGCGGCGGGTGATCGCGCTGGTGAACCGCGCCAGCTACGTGGACCTGCTGGAAGGCAACCGCATCGACATCGTGATCTCGCCCTATCTGTCCACCATCGGCTCCATCCTCGCCCATCTGCGCCGCGGCGACGTGGTGGCGGCGCAGCCGGTGCGCCGCGGTGCCGCCGAGGTGATGGAAGTGGTGATCCACGGCGACGAGAAAACCTCCAGCCTGGTTGGCCGCACGCTGCAGCACATCACCCTGCCGCGCGGTTGCAGCATCGTGGCGGTGCTGCGCGGCACACAGGTGCTGATGGCGCACCACGATTTGCAACTGCAGGCCAACGATCACGTGATCTTTTTCGTGCATGGCCGCCATAAAGTGCGGCAGATCGAGAAACTCACCCAGGTCAAACTGGGGTTCTTCTGATGGCCATCCGCGGCATCCACCACCTTGCCATCATCACCGCGGATTACCCGCGGGCACGGGCGTTCTATACCGCCACGCTGGGCTTTGCTGTGCTGTCCGAGCATTACCGCCAGGCGCGCGATTCGTGGAAGCTGAATCTGGCGCTGCCCGACGGCAGCCAAATCGAGCTGTTCAGCTTCCCCGCGCCGCCGCCGCGGCCAAGCCGGCCGGAAGCCTGCGGCCTGCGCCACCTGGCGCTGCGCGTCGACAAGCTGGACGAGGAAATCCGCCGCCTGCAGGCCGCCGGCGTAGTATGCGAGCCGGTGCGGGTAGACGAGTACACCGGCCAGCGCTTCACCTTTCTGGCCGACCCGGACGGCCTGCCGATCGAGCTGTATGAACAGGCGGACTGAATGAGCAAGCTGCTGCCCATCCTGCATGTGCTGTCCAAGCTGGTGCTGCTGTACTCGCTGCTGTTCGCCGTCCCCTGCGCGGTATCGTGGCTGTACCACGATGGCACTGCCCGCCACTTCGCCCTATCCGCGCTGGCCGGCGGCGCCGGCGGTAGCCTGCTGTGGCTGCTGACCCGCCGTTTCGAGCGCGAGCTCAAGCCGCGCGACGGCTTCATCCTGGTGGTGCTGCTGTGGGTCACCTTCGCGCTGATGTCGGCCATCCCGATGCTGCTGTACGTGCCCGGCCTCAGCTTTACCGACGGCTTTTTCGAGGCCATCTCCGGGCTGACCACCACCGGCTCCACCGTGCTGGCCGGGCTGGACCGCCTGCCGCCGGCCATCAACTTCTGGCGCCATTTCATCAACTGGGTGGGCGGCATGGGCATCATCGTGCTGGCGGTGGCGATCCTGCCGCTGCTGGGCATCGGCGGCATGCAGCTGTACAAGGCCGAGATCCCTGGGCCGATGAAGGACAGCAAGCTGGCGCCGCGCATCGCGCAGACTGCGGCCAACCTGTGGTACGTGTATGCCGCGCTCACGCTGCTGTGCATGCTGTGCCTGTGGCTGGCCGGCATGACGCCGTTCGACGCGCTGTGCCATGCGCTGGCGGCGATGTCGCTCAGCGGCGTATCCACCCACGATGCCGGCATCGCCTACTTCGATTCGCCGGCCATCGAGCTGGTGCTGTCCTGCTTCATGCTGCTGGGCGCGCTGAACTTTGCCACCCATTTCCTGTGCTGGCGCCAGCGCAGCCTGCGCTTCTACCTGCTGGATGTCGAGGCCCGCCACATCGTGGCGCTGCTGGCCGCCAGCATCCTGCTGCTCAGCGGCTGGCTGTGGTGGCTGGACATCTACAGCTTTCATGCCGCGCTGCGCCACGTATCATTCAATCTGATCTCCATCGCCACCGACGCCGGCTTTGCCAGCGTCGACTACGCGCAGTGGCCGCTGCTGGTGCCGCTGTGGATGCTGTTCCTGTCCTGCGTGACGGCCAGCTCCGGCTCGGTCGGCGGCGGCATCAAGATGATCCGCACCCTGATCCTCACCCGCCAGGGCTACCGCGAGATGAGCAGCCTGCTGCACCCGCGCGCAGTGCTGCCGCTGATGATAGGCACGCGGGTGATTCCGGACAGCGTGGCGTTTTCGGTGCTGGGCTTCATTTTTGTGTATTTCATCAGCGTGGTGCTACTGACTTTCACCATGCTGGCCAGCGGCCTGGATTTCATGTCGTCTTTTTCGGTCATAGTAAGCTGTATCAATAATGCCGGCCCCGCCCTTGGCCAACTGGGTCCGGCCAGCAATTACGCCGGCTTGAGCGATTTCCAGACCTGGGTCTGCAGCTTTGCCATGCTGCTGGGCCGCCTGGAAATCTTTACCATCCTGATATTGTTCACCCCTACTTTCTGGCGAAAATAATCATGCTGCACACCCCCCCCACTGCCGGCGGTCAACGCCGGTACGCCAGAGCACCTTGGCTGCGCCCGCTGGCGCTGGCGCTGGCACTGTTGCCGGCCACCAGCCATGCCCTGAGCGACAACCAGCTGTTCGATGCCCGCGACGCCTACCGCAAGGGCGATGTCGCCACCCTGGCCAGCATCAGCGCGCAGGCCGACAGCGGCCTGCTGGACAACTGGCCGGCCTACTGGCAGGCACTGAAGGCGCTGGAAGGCGGCGACAGCGTGCCGGCGCGCGCCTTCATCAACCGTTTCCGCAGCGGCTACCTGGTCGAGCGCACCCTCAACGAGCTGATCGAAGACCTGGGCCGCCGCTACCAGTGGGACGAGCTGCTGCAGGTGGCGCCAGCGCTGGCAGATAGCGCCCGCGACGAGGAAACCGGCTGCTACATCACCCTGGGCACCCTGCAGCGCCGCCAGAGCGAGCGCCCCGACAGCGACTACCTGTCCACCACCCTGCCCGATGGCTGCGCCCGCCTGATCGACGAGCAGGCGTCGCGCCAGCTGCTCACCCAGGCCCAGGTGGCGGCACGCTTGCGCCAGCTGCTGAACGGCAACTTCCAGACCACCGCGCGCCGGCTGGCGCAGGCTGCCGGGCTGGATGGCGAGTTCTTCCGCCCCGGCGGCAACGAGCAGCAGGTGCAGGCCATCGTCAAGCTGGGCAAAAGCAACTACAGCGGCGCGCTGGACAGCCTGGCCCGCGCCCGCAGCGGCCTGTCCGACGCCCAGGCCGGCTTTGTCTGGGGCCAGCTGGGGCTGGCGGCGGCGCGACGGCTGGACATGCAGCAGGCGCTGGATGCCTACGCCCAGGCCGACCCGGCGCAGCTGACCGACGAACAGTGGGAATGGTGGCTGCGTGCCGCGCTGCGGCTGCAGGATTGGGCCAAGCTGGAGCAGATCAGCCGCGCACTGCCGGCCGACCTGGCCGCCAAGGGCGGCTGGCAGTACTGGCGCGCCCGCGCACTGCGTGCGCTGGGTCGCGGCGCCGAAGCCACCCCGCTGCTGGTGAAGACCAGCTTCGAGCATAACTACTACGGCCTGCTGGCCCGCGAAGAGCTGGGCGCGGCGCTGGAGGCGCAGCCGGAACGCATCGCCGCCGGCAGCACGCAGCAGCAACAGTTGGCCGCAGAGCTGCCGATCCGCCAGGCCATGGCGCTGTTTGCGCTGGCCGAACGCAGCGGCCGTGGCGAATGGCGCGAAGAAGGCCGCCGCGTCTGGCGCTGGGCGCTTCGCGATCGCAGCGACGAGCAGTTGCTGGCCGCCGCCGAACTGGCGCGCAGCAACGGCCAGTACGATATGGCGATCTACGCGGCGGAACGCACCAAGACCAGCCACGACTTCGGCCTGCGCTACCTGGCGCCGTACCGTGACATCACCCGCCCCTACGCGCAGCAGCTGGAAATCGACGAAGCCTGGGTATACGGCCTGATCCGCCAGGAAAGCCGCTTCTACAACGTGGCGCGCTCCGGTGTGGGCGCCAGCGGCCTGATGCAGCTGATGCCGGCCACCGCGCGCTGGGTCGCCGGCAAGATCGGCCTCGGCAACTACCAGGTAAACGACATCGACACCAATATCCGCCTGGGCACCTGGTATCTGCGCTACGTGCTGGACAACCTGCAGGGCCAGCCGGTGCTGGCCACCGCCGCCTACAACGCCGGCCCCGGCCGCGCGCGCGGCTGGCAGGCCAGCCTGCCGCTGGAAGGCGCCATCTACACTGAAACCATCCCGTTCAACGAAACGCGGGATTACGTGCAGAAAGTCATGGCCAACGCGGTGTACTACGCCGGTGCCTTCCGCCAGCCCGGCGGCTCGCTCAAGCAGCGCCTGGGCGTGATTCCGCCGCGCTAGACCAGCCATACAGGGATTACACACCATGAAAATTGCCATTATTGGCGGCGCCGGTTTCATCGGCAGCTACATCGCCGAACAGCTGAGCCGCGACGGCCACAGCCTGGACATCGCCACCCGCAACCGCGAACGGCATCGCGAGGCGTTTCTGCATCTGCCGACGGCGGAGCTGGTGGAATGCAATGTGCACGACCGGCAGCAACTGTTTGACTTGCTGGCTGGCCACGACGCGGTAATCAGCATGGTGGGCATCCTGCATGGCAGCCGCGCCGCCTTCGAACGCGCCCATGTCACGCTGGTGGGCAATATCGTCGCCGCCTGCCAGCAGCTGGGCATCCGCCGCCTGCTGCACATCAGCGCGCTGGGCGCCGCGGAAAACGCGCCCAGCGACTATCAGCAGACCAAGGGCAAGGGCGAAGCGCTGGTGCGGGCCAGCGGCCTCGACTACACCATCCTGCGCCCGTCGGTGGTATTCGGCGCCGGCGACAGCTTCCTCACCATGTTCGCCAGCCTGGCCGCCAGTGCACCGCTGCTGCCACTGGGCGGCGCCGACACGCGCTTTGCCCCGGTGTGGGTGGAGGATGTCGCCCGCGCGGTGGCCGCCTGCCTGCGCAAACCGGCCAGCATCGGCCAGACGCTGGAGCTCGCCGGCCCCGGCGTTTACACCCTGCGCCAGCTGGTGGCGTATGCGGCCAACCTTGCCGGCCACCCGCGCCCCATCATCGCCCTGCCGGAAAGCCTGGCCATGCTGCAGGCCACGCTGATGGAGTGGCTGCCCGGCCCCACGCTCCTGAGCCGCGACAACGTGCGCTCGCTGCGGGTAGACAACGTCAGCAGCCAGCCCTTCCCCAGCGCCCTGCTCGGCTTTGCGCCCGCGGCGCTGCAAAGCGTGGCGCCGCTGTACCTGGGGCAGGCCGGCTTCAAGCGCCAGCTGGATGGCTACCGGGCCAAGGCGGCACGCCGATGAAGTGCTATATCGTTGGCGGCGCGGTGCGCGACCGCCTGCTGGGGCTGCCGGTAAAGGACAGGGATTGGGTAGTAGTGGGCGCCACGCCGGAGGCGATGCAGGCACGCGGCTTCCGCCCGGTGGGCAAGGATTTCCCGGTATTCCTGCACCCCAGGACGCAGGAGGAATACGCGCTGGCGCGCACCGAGCGCAAGGTTGGCCGCGGCTATCACGGCTTTACCTTTCACGCCGCGCCGGACGTGACGCTGGAAGAAGACCTGATCCGCCGCGACCTCACCATCAATGCCATTGCCGAGGATGACGACGGCAGCCTGATCGACCCCTACGGCGGCATCGCCGACCTCCGCGCCCGCGTGCTGCGCCATGTCAGCCCGGCGTTTGCCGAGGATCCGGTACGCATCCTGCGCCTGGCGCGCTTTGCCGCCCGCTTCGACTTCAGCGTGGCGCCGGAAACCATGGCGCTGATGCGGCAAATGGTGGCCGCTGGCGAGGTGGATGCGCTGGTGGCGGAGCGGGTGTGGCAGGAACTGGCCAAGGGCCTGATGACCGACACCCCGTCGCGCATGCTGCTGGTGCTGCGCGACTGCGGCGCGCTGGCGCGGCTGCTGCCGGAGGTGGATGCGCTGTTCGGCGTGCCGCAGCGCGCCGACTACCACCCGGAGATCGACACCGGCGACCACGTGCTGCGGGTGCTGGATTACGCTGCGGCCAACCATGAGCCGCTGGCGGTGCGCTTCGCCTGCCTGCTGCACGACCTGGGCAAGGCACTGACGCCGGCCGACATCCTGCCGCGCCACATCGGCCACGAACAGCGTGGCGAAGCGCCGCTGCTGGCGCTGTGCGAGCGGCTGCGGGTGCCGAGCGACTGCCGTGACCTGGCGCGCATCACCGCGCTGCAGCACACCAAGGTGCATACCGCCTTCGCCCTGCGCGCCGACACCGTGCAGCGCCTGCTGCGCGACTGCGACGCGCTGCGCCGGCCGGAGCGCTTCGGCCAGCTGCTGGCTGCCTGCCTGGCCGACGCCCGCGGCCGGCTGCACTTCGAAACCGTGGACTACCCGCAAGCCGACTACCTGGCCGCCATGTTGGCCGCAGCCGCCGCGGTGGATGCCGGCGCCGTGGCGCGCGACTGCGTCGACAAGAAGGCCATCCCGCAGGCGGTGGACGCCGCCCGGCTGCAAGCGCTTGTCGCCTGCAAGCAGCAGTGGGCGGCCCGCTGCTGAGTCCGCGCGGCGGGCCATGGACAGCAAAACGGCCAGGCGTCAGCGCCTGGCCGTTTTGACTTTCATCCTGCCGCTCAGTCCCAGAAGCTGAAGTTGCCGCTGGCATCGCGGCGCGGCTGCAAGGTAACGGTGAAATCCGGAAACAGCCCGCGGCGCACATGCCAGCTCAGCAGCAGGGTCAGCACCGCCAACAGCAGCAGCCACAGTTCGAGCAGGCCGCCCGCCAGCGCCTGCTCCAGCAGCTGCGGCAGGCGGATCAGCGTGTACAGCAGGTAGACATTGAACGCCGCCGCCTGGTAACGCAAAAAGCCGGCGGCAAAGGCGATCGGCACCAGCGCGTAGAACAACGCCAGCCACAGACCGGCACTGCCACCCAGCAGCTGACCGCCGCTGTAGCCGGCGAACAGCGCCAGCAAGGCCTGCAGCACCATCACCACGATCAGCGCGCGGTTCTTCTGCCGCAGCTGCGCCTGGCGCGCCGGGCTGGCGCTGGCGGCCAGCAGATACGCCAGCCGGGCATCGTTGCCGGCGCTGCCGCGCAGTTCGGCATAGATCTCCTGCTTGGGGCGCCCCGCCTGCAGCAGGCTGGCGGTGCGGTGGGAAAGTTCGGCGTTCTGCATGATGTTCTCCGGCGACAAGGGCGGCATTGTGCCATGGCACACGGCGTTAGGGGCGGCAAATACCGGCGGCCCCGGCAAGGACAACTGGATAACTTATCGGCGGCAGCTTATATAGAAGCTATTGTTATTCGATATGGAGGCATCATGCCCAGCCACGTCCTGATCGCAGAAGACAGCAGCAGCCAGCGCGCCATCTTGGCCACGCTGTGCCGGCAGCTGCCCGATGTCGAGGTGCACGAGGCACCAGATGGGCGCTGGGCATTGCAACGGGCGCGCCAGCTGCCACAGCTGGACCTGGTAATCACCGACCTGAACATGCCCGGCATGGATGGCATCGAGCTGATCGAGCAATTGTCGCGGCTGGTGCAGATTCCCACCCTGTTGCTGCTGAGCGGGCACATGCCGGAACTGCTGGCCGGCTGCATGCGCGCGGCGGAAGAACTGGGTTTCCCCGCCATCGCCTACCTGGCCAAGCCCATCGATGTCGAGATGTTCCAGAGCGAGGTGCGGCGCCTGCTGCTGGCCGCCAAACGGCCACCCAATCTGGAGCGCGCCATCCCGCTGGCCGAGATTTTCAGCGGCCTGGCGCAGAACCAGTTCTGCGCCTTTTTTCAGCCCATCTTCAGCCAGAGCGCGCACCGCGCGGTGCAGATCGAAGCGCTGGCGCGCTGGCAGCATCCGGCCTACGGCATCATCGGCCCCGGCAGCTTTATCGACCGCCTGGAGCACGAGGGCTTTATCGTGCTGCTGACGCGGCGCATCGTGCAGACCAGCCTCGACCTGCTGGCGCGCGACCCGTGCGCACAGGATCTGCGGCTGTCGATCAATCTGTCGCGCAGCCTGCTGGAGGACGCGGATTTTTTCGACTGGCTGGTGGGCGAGGTGGCGTCCCGCGGGCTGTCACCGCAACGCATCGTACTGGAAATCACCGAAACCATGGCCTTCAGCGATCTGGGGCACACGCTGGTAACGCTGCTGCGGCTGCGCATGCGCGGCTTCGAGCTGTCGCTGGATGATTTCGGCACCGGCCACACCAACCTGGAGCAGCTGAAAGAGCTGCCGCTCACCGAGCTGAAGCTGGATCGCAGCCTGATTCGCGGCATTCACCGCTCGCCGCGCAGCCAGAGCATTCTGGACGGCATCATCCGCATCGGCCGCGAGCTGTCGCTGCGCATCGTGGCCGAAGGGCTGGACAACGGCCACGACCTGGCTTACCTGCAGGGGCGCTACCCGGACCTGGAGCTGCAGGGCTTCCTGCTCAGTGTGCCGGTCAGCGCCGGCGAGCTGTCGCAACACCTGGGGCTGGACGACCCGGACAGCAGCGCCCAGGCCTGATGCCGCGCTAGCCCGCCTCGCGGCGATTGCGGCGCCAGTCCCACGGCGCCTGCGGCGTGGCTTGCTGCCACAAGCCCAGCCGCTCCTGCTCGGCCTGCTGCTGCGCCGCCTCATAGCGGGCAAAATCGCTGCCGCTCTGGGTTTTCTGCGCATATTGCCGGTAATGCCAGGCATAGCCTTGCTGCACCAGCAGCAGGTTGATGTCCTGATCCTGGCGCCACACGCGGCCAACGTTGCGGCCATAACGATCCTGCTCGATCACCTCTACCCGCACCGGCTGGCGGAACACCTGCTCGGACAGCGCCTGGCGCGCGCGCTGGCCATAGGGCTGCGCCTTCTCAGGGGCATCGATAAACGCGAAGCGCACCTTATGCTGCCGCTGCGCCGCATCCAGCAGCGTCAGCGTATCGCCGTCGGCGATCGCCACCACCGTACCCTGCAGCTCTGCCCCCGCCGGCGCCGACGCCGCGCCGCCATGCTGTGGCCACAGCCAGGCCGCCAGCGCTGTCACGAGCACCAGCGCGGCCAGCAGCTTGCGCACCGGATTGGCATTGGAAAACAGGGTATTGATGGCGGCCAGCTGGCGACGATTGATGGGCATGGGGCATCCTCCAGGCAGAACGGTAAAATGAAAAACGGCCCGCAGGCCGTGTGTGCATCAGCTTTCCTGCTGCAGCCGTCGCGGTCGCCACAGCACGTCGCTAACGTTGGCCGCAGCGTTGAGATGGCGGGTCAGGATGAACAGCACGTCAGACAGGCGGTTCAGATATTGCCGCGGCAGCGCCGGCAGCGTGCTTTCTTCCTCACCCAGCGCCACTACGCTGCGTTCGGCGCGCCGGCACACCGCGCGCGCCTGGTGCGCCAGCGCCGCCGCCTTGCAACCGCCGGGCAGGATGAACTCCTTCAGCATCGGCAGTTGCTCGTTCCAGCCGGCCGCCTGCTGTTCCAACATCGCCAGCTGCGCCTCCTGCAGCGCCTGATAGCCGGGTACGGCCAGCTCGGAACCCAGGTCGAACAGGTCGTGCTGCACCTCGGCCAGAAACGCATCCACCTCGGCGGGAATGCTCTCGCAACGGATCAGGCCGACGATGCAGTTAAGCTCGTCGACTTCGCCCAGCGCATGGATACGCGGCGAATGCTTGGAAACGCGGCTTCCATCGCCAAGGCCGGTGGTGCCGGCATCACCGGTACGGGTGATGATGCGGGATAAACGGTGACCCATCAGTTGTCCTTGCCGTGCCGGGGCGCCACTTCGTCGAGCGCTTCACGTAGCGACTCCTTCAGCGACTGCGCCAGCATCATGTCAAAATCTTCTTTCATCTGCTGCATAACGCCGGAGATCAGCGATTTTGCCTGCTGCTCCAGTGCATCCTGCATCCACAAGGTCAGCTCGACCTTCATGCGCGGCAATACCCGCGCATACAGCGCCTCGATCAGCGCGTCTTCATCCACATTGCCCAGTGGCGCAGTGGCCGCCAGCGGCGGCGTGACCGACTCGACGCGGATGTCGCTACCCTCCAGCGGCAGCGGCGTTGGCGCCATGGTGAACGGAGGCGCAACGGTCAGTGCCGGTTCGCCGTCCTCCGCCGCCGGCTGACGGCGAGAACGCATCACCATCGCCTCCGGCTCCAGCGCCATCGGAGCCTGCGGCGCTTCGGCATGCAGATCCCGCGCCCAGTCCAGCTCGACATCGCGCTCGTCGGCACTGCTGCGCAGCTGATCGCGCAGCGGCCAGCCATCGCCGCCGGGCAGTTGTTCGGCGGACGCGCCCAGCTGTGCCGCTGCGGTAGCGGCAGCCGCCGCACTGGCCAGGCCCAAACCGCCGCCCAGCACGCCAGTCGGCAGGCTATCCAGCGAGATGGTCTGCAACGGCGGCTCGGCAGGCGCGCGTGGTGCATCCGGCGGCGCATCCAGCATGGACCAGTCGGCGGCCACCTCGGCGGTCACAGCAGCCGCAGCCACAAGCGGCGGCCCGTCCGCTGCCGGCAAAACCGACTCCGCACCGGCAAGGCTGTCGGCCAGCACCGGCGCCAGCTCGGCCTCGGCTTGTTGCGGCCAACCGGCCTCATCGTCGAGCGCCGCTTCCGCCTCCGGCTGCCAGTCGGCCGAATCCAGCGGTGCGGCGGCCGGCGACGCCGGCATTGCGGGTCTGGCGACCAGCTCCTCCAGCTCGGCTGGCACCGTCTCTTGCGGCCAACCATCGTCGTCGGCCAGCGAATCGGCCACGTCAGTCAATACCGGCACCACCGCTGCCGCTGTTTCCGGCGGCAATGTCGCTGCTGCAGTTGCCGCTACGGTATCCACCGCCGCCTCGCGGCCCGGCACGGCGGCATCCTCCGGCGGCATCGCTGCTGCTGCGGTTACTTCCGGCTGTGCCAGCGGCTCCGCCAGCCAGTCCGGTACCACGGGCTCGCCCAACGACCAGTCCGCATCGGCGGCAAGCACGGCATCTTCCGCAGTGGCCGACAACGCCGCAGACTCCGGCAACTCGGCGCCAGAGATAGCCTCACTCGGCTCGCCAGCCTCGAATTCACCAGGCATGGCCGCTTCCACCGCAAACGCGGCATCGACCGGCAGCGCCTCTGCGGCGACAACCGCGTCATCCCACGGGGCGGCGCTGATCGAACTTGCCGCATCAAGGTTGGCCGCATCGACTGCCAGCCCTGCTACGGCCGGAGGGGCCACCTGCGGCGCCTCTCCAGCCGTCACGGCCGGCTGCAGCGCGGCCAGGAAATCATCCATCGACACGTGGTAACTGCCATCCAGCTCCGGTGCAGGCATGTCGGCTTCTTCCGCCAGCAACGGCGGCTCGGCAGCCAGCACGTCGGACACAACCGGCGGCAGCGCCTCGTCGGCGGGTTCCGGCAAGGCTGGCGGCTGCCAGTTGTCGGCCCATACCGGATCCGGTTCGGCCGCCGGAATCAGCGTGCTGTCAGTCGCCACGTTGGCCGCGGCGTCGGCCAGGAATGCATCGGCAGGCAGGTCCGGCATTTCTGCCGGCGCCGCAAACTGGTCCAGTTGTGCCGCCAGCGCCGCCACCGTGCTCTCGTCACTGTCCACGCTGCACGGCTCGGCAACAGGCATGGCAGCCGCATCGGCTGCGGGCAGCAGCGGCTCGAAGCGTGCACGGGCAAACAGTGCGTCCAGCCCGGCTTCGGCCGATGCTGCTGGCGCCGCAGCGCCGGCGGCATCCAACAGAAAAGCAAAGTCGGCGTTCTCGGCCGCTGCGCCCTCGCTGTCTGCCATGATGTTCATGCCCGGCAACACGTCGTCCAGTGTCAGCTCGCCCGGCTGATCCACCTCCAGGTCCAGCGACGGCAGGCTCTCGATCAGCTTGCTGGCATCCAGGGCCGGCGGCTGGTCGGCCTGGCTGTCGGCCACTTCGCCCAGCACGTCATCCAGCGACAGCTCGGGCGGCAGCTCCAGTTCGGGGATGTCTTCGGCCGGCAGGCTGCGTGCCAGCTCGTCCAGTTCGGCGCTGAAATCAAAAGCCGGCACGTCCAGGGCGCCGACGTCTTCATCGTCGACCACCTCGGTCAGCACCGGCAGGTTTTGCAGATTCCAGTCGTTTGCGCTCTGTTTCGGATCGGTCATGCCGCATCACTCATGTTGTGATGGTGAATGTCAAAGCCCAGGTCGAGGTAGCGGCGGTAGCGCTTGCGCGCCACCGCTTTGGACGCCTCGTCCTGGCCTACCACTTCCAGAATACGGGAAAACGCCGCCGGATCGGCCGGCATGTCGGGAGACAGGTTCAGTAGTACCCGCCCGGCGGCGGCTTCGGGAAATTCGCCGGCGGCCAGCCAGATCGGCGTCATGCCGGCTTCCGGCTGCTGCCATTGGCAATGCGGGATGAAGGAGATATCGCCGAATGACCACAGCGCCTGGCTGAATGCCTGCAGCGCCGATTCATCCGGCAAGGCGATCAGCAGCGACTCTCCCTTGCGGTACACCGTCTGCGCCGCCCGGCAGGCAAAGTGCCGGGGCTGCGCTACGTGGGTGTAAAAATCAATCCGCGTCATCTTCTACCGCTTCGACTACTTCACGGCGTGGCCGGCCACGGCGCACCACGTTGCCCAGCGCGATGTCGGCGCGATCCTGCAGGAATTGCACCAGCATCGGCACCGGACGCCCGGTGGAGCCCTTGTCCTTGCCACTACGCCAGGCGGTACCGGCGATATCCAAGTGCGCCCAGTCGTAGGCCTTGGCGTAGCGCGACAGGAAGCAGGCGGCGCTGATACTGCCACCCGGACGGCCGCCGATATTGGCCATGTCGGCGAACGGACTCTTCAGCAGCTCCTGGTATTCGTCCCACAGCGGCATGTGCCAGGCGCGGTCGCCGACTTCTTCGCCCGCCTGCCACAGCTCCTTGGCCAAACCATCCTGATTGCTGTACAGGCCGGTGGCCACATTGCCCAGCGCAATCACGCAGGCGCCGGTCAGGGTAGCCACGTCCACCACGGTAGCCGGGTTGAAACGCTCGACATAGGTCAGCGCATCGCACAGCACCAGACGGCCTTCGGCGTCGGTGTTCAATACTTCCACCGTTTGGCCGGACATGGTGGTGACGATGTCGCCCGGCTTCAGCGCACGACCGGACGGCATGTTTTCGCAGGTGGCCACCACGCAGATCAGGTTCAGCGGCAGTTTCATTTCCACCGCGGCACGGAAGGCGCCGAGCACGGCGGCAGCGCCGCCCATGTCGTACTTCATTTCGTCCATGCCTTCGCCCGGCTTCAGCGAGATGCCGCCGGAGTCGAAGGTCAGGCCCTTGCCCACCAGCACCAGCGGACGGTCACCCTTGTCCTTGGCGCCGAGGTGCTTCAGCACCACGAAGCGGGCCTCCTCGTCGCTGCCCTTGGCTACCGACAGGAAGGAATCCATCTTCAGTTCGGCGATTTCCGCCGGCCCCATCACTTCGGCCTCGGCACCGAACGTCAGCGCCATTTCGCGCGCGGTTTCCGCCAGGTAGCTAGGGGTGCAGATATTGCCCGGCATATTGGCCAGATCCTTGGCCAGCTTCATGCCGGCGGCGATGGCCAGGCCACGACCCAGGCCGCGCTCACCATCGGTCAAGTCGCTGCGACGCGGCACCGCCAGGGTGAACTTGCGCGGCTCCTTGGTTTCTTCCTGCCGCGACTTGAAGCGGTCGAAGCGATACAGCGCATCCTGGGTCACCACGGTGGCCTGCTCGATCATCCACTCCACGTCGTGTTTCTTCACGTGCAGCTCGGTGAGGTAGCTCACCACTTCGTTGGCCTGGGTGCTGGCCAGCGCTTTTACCGATGCGCGAATCGCCTCACGGTATTCCTTGGCGCGGAAATCGCGCTCCTTGCCCAAGCCGACCAGCATGACGCGGTCGCACAGGGTATGCGGCACGGAATGCAGGATCAGGGAAGAGCCCAGCTTGCCATCCATGTCGCCACGCTTGAGCACGTCAGCGATGAAGCCATTGGAGATGCGATCCAGCAGATCGGCAGCAAAAGACAGTTTGCGGGTTTCGTAAACGCCGACCACAACGCATGCTACGCGCTGCTTCTCAGGGCTCCCGCTTTTAATGTTAAACTCCATAAGACGCTCCACCGTGTGTGTTGGGTTCTTCAAGGCGCATTCCAGCAGGCTTGTGGCCCACTCGGAACCGGCCGCCAAGCCACGATTCCTGGCCGGCAATCAATCGATTGAAACCTTTCCAATTATCACTACCCTACCGACGGATTGTCAAAACAGGCCCGTTTTTATGCTTTTTCAAAAAAGCCTCAGCCGCGAGCTGACTTATACCAGTATCGGCGTTTTTTCCGTTTTATTCGCGATTTTGCTCTCTACCCAGACCATCAACATGCTGGGACGTGCCGCCCAGGGTCTGATTGCCAGCAACGCCATTTTTGCCCTGATCGGCTTCTGGTCGATCGGCTTTTTCCCGGTGCTGATGATTCTGACAATTTTTGTCAGCGTCATCGTGGTACTGACCCGCATGTCGCGCGAGCAGGAAATGGCTGTGTGGATGGCCAGCGGCAAGTCGCTCACCGACTGGATCTCCCCGGTAATGCGCTTCGCCCTGCCGCTGTGCCTGCTGATTGCCGCCGGCACCACCATCGTCGAACCGTGGGCCACCCAGCGCAGCAAGGAATACGCCGAGACCATGAAGCAGCGCGAAGACATGACCGCACTGTCTCCCGGCATCTTCAAGGAATCGCAAAGCGGCGACCGCGTGTACTTCATTGAAAGTTACTCGGTACTGTCCGGCGCCACCCGCAATGTGTTCGTGCAGGTCACCCGCAATGGCGAGGTGTCGTCCATCTTCGCCAAGGAAGGCCAGGTCAGCACCGATGAGGAAGGCAACCGCATCCTGATGCTGCAGGACGGCCGCCGCTATACCGGCGAACCCGGCAATGGCAACTTCGAAGTACTGGAATTCAAGCGCTACACCGTCAAGATCACCGAGGCGGGCCAGCTGGCGCGCCCGAGCATCAATAGCGAAAGCCGGCCGACGCTGGAACTGCTTGGCAGCAGCGCCCCGGCCGACAAGGCCGAGCTGGCCTGGCGCCTGTCGCTGCCGCTGTGCGGCCTGATCCTGGCGCTGCTGGCGATCCCGCTGAGCCACTACAACCCGCGCGCCGGCCACACCTACAACCTGATCTTTGCCCTGGGTTCCTACCTGCTGTACCAGAACCTGCTCTGGCTGCTGCGCGACGGCATTGCCAGCGGCAAGATTCCCACCGCACTGGGCATCCTGCCCGCCCATTTACTGATGCTGGCACTGGCCTTGCTGCTGCTGCACTACCACAACCGACCGGCCCGCCCGATGCTGCAACGCCTGAAAAACCTGTTGCGGAGACAGTCCGCATGAAGCTGATCCGCAACTATCTGCTGCGCCGCTTTAGCGCCGCCACCGTGTTTGTGCTGGTCAGCCTGCTGGGGCTGTACGGCTTCTTCGATGCCATTCAGCAGCTACCCAGCCTGGGCAAGGGCAACTACCACGCCGGCACACTGGTGACCTATGTACTGCTGCAGGCCCCCGGCCATGCCTACGAGCTGATGCCGCTGGCGGTGCTGATCGGCGCCATGGTGGCCATGTCGCAACTGGCCGGCAGCTCGGAGTACACCGCCATCCGCACCAGCGGCGTGTCGCTGCGCGATATCGCCAGCACCAAGCTGCTGTTCGGCGGCGTGATCGCCATCATCGCCCTGCTGCTGGGCGAATTCGGCGCGCCGTACGCCGAGCAGCAGGCGGAGCGGATCAAGCTGCACGCCACCCATTCGCTGGTGGCGCAGGAATTCCGCTCCGGGCTATGGGTGAAGGACGACAACAACATCATCAATATCGGCGAGATGCTGCCGGACAACACCCTGCTCGGCGTCCGCATCCAGACCTACGACCAGAACTACCGCCTGACGCGCGTCCGCTACGCCGAGCGTGCCCAGTACCTGCCGGACAGCCAGGAATGGCGGCTGCAGAACGTGCGGCAGTCCGACCTCGCTGCCGACAGCGTCAAGGTTGGCCGCATCGCCGAAATGAACTGGCATTCCATCCTGCAGCCGGAACTGCTGTCGGTACTGCTGGTGGTGCCGGAGCAAATGTCGGCGCTAGACCTGATGACCTATATCGAGCACCTGCGCAACAACAGCCAGAAGACCCAGCGCTACGAGATCGCACTGTGGAGCAAGCTGTTCTACCCGCTGGCCTGCATCTCCATGGCCATGGTGGCGCTGGCGTTCACGCCGCTGAACGGCCGCCACAACGACCTGGGCATCAAGCTGTTTGCCGGCATCTGCATCGGCATCGCCTTCCACTTCAGCAACCGCCTGTTCGGGCACATGGGCCTGCTCTATAACTGGAATCCGATCATTTCAGCCACCTTGCCCACCCTGCTGTTTCTTGCCGCAGGGGTGGCCGCCATCTCGCGACAGGAACGAAGATGAGCTCCGACAGCCGCAACACCCATTGCAAGCGCTGGCGCCAGGCCCTGCAGCAAGGGCGTGAGGCGCTGGCCGCCGACTACCGCGAGCAGCGCAACGCCCGCGACTACCTGTTGCGGCACGGCCAGCTGGTCGACGGCATCATCCGCTCGGCCTGGGAGGTGCTGGGCATGGGGCAGCGCGCGGCGCTGCTGGCAGTGGGCGGCTACGGTCGCGGCCAACTATTCCCGTATTCCGACATCGACCTGCTGCTACTGCTGCCGGAAGCCACCTCGCAAAGCCTGAACGGCTTCGTCGAGGACTTCATCGGCGCGATGTGGGACATCGGCCTGGAAGTCGGCCACAGCGTACGCACCGTGCAGCAGTGCCTGAGCGAAGCGGCGCAGGACATCACGGTGGAAACCACGCTGCTGGAAAACCGTCTGCTGGCCGGCAACCCGGCGCTGTACCAGCAACTGAACGCCGCGGTAGAAAAGCATCGCGACCCGCTGGCGTTCCTGGAAGGCAAGCTGCTGGAGCAGCAGCAGCGCCACACCAAGCACTTCGGCGTAACCAGTAACCTGGAGCCCAACGTCAAGGAAAGCCCGGGCGGCCTGCGCGACCTGCACACTATCCTGTGGATCAGCAAGGCCATCGGCGTGGGGCAGAACTGGGAATCGCTGACCCGCAACGAGATTCTCACCCCGTCGGAAGCGCGCCTGATCCGCTACAGCGAGCGACAGCTGGAGCAGATCCGCATCGACCTGCACCTGGCGGCGCGGCGCCGCGAAGACCGGCTGATCTTCGACCTGCAACAGCAGGTGGCCAGCATGGCCGGCCTCGCCGACAACAAGGCCAAGCGCGCCAGCGAGCAGCTGATGCAGCTGTATTACAAATCGGCCAAGAACGTCAGCCAGCTCAACGGCATCCTGCTGCCCAATCTGCGCGCGCGGCTGCTGTGCGACGTGCCACGCACCACCCAGCAGCTGGACCAGCACTTCTACAGCGTCAACAACATGCTGGGCATCTACGACAGCGACGTGTTCGACCGCGAACCGTCCACCATCCTGCTGGCCTTCCTGCACATGCAGCGCCACGCGCTGAACGGCATGGCGCCGCGCACCCTGCGCGCGCTGTGGCATGCCCGCCGCCAGATCAACGAGCGCTTCCGCCACGACCCGCAGAACCTGCAGCTGTTCATGCAGCTGTTCCGCGAGGGCCGCGGCCTGACCCGCACCCTGCGGCGCATGAACCTGTACGGAGTGCTGGGCAAATACTGGCCGGCGTTCGGCCGCATCATCGGTCAGATGCAGCACGACCTGTTCCACGTCTACACCGTGGACGAACACATCCTGATGGTGGTGCGCAACCTGCGCCGCTTCGCGGTGCCGGAGTTCACCCACGAATACCCGCTGCTGTCGCGGCTGATCAATGACTTCGACAAGCCGGAACTGCTGTACATCGCCGGCATGCTGCACGACATCGCCAAGGGCCGCGGCGGCGACCACTCACAGCTGGGCATGGCCGACGCGGCGCAATTCTGTGACACGCACGGCATCGCCGGCGACGACCGTGCGCTGGTGATCTGGCTGGTGCAACACCACCTCACCATGTCCAGCATCGCGCAGAAGCAGGACATCTACGACCCGGCCACCATCCAGCAGTTTGCCGATCTGGCGCAACGCCCACGCTGGTTGGCCGCACTCTACATTCTGACGGTGGCCGACATCCGCGGCACCAGCCCCAAGGTGTGGAATGCGTGGAAAGCCAAGCTGCTGGAAGACCTCTATCACGCCACGCTGCGTACGCTGACCCGCGGCGGGCAGATCGATGCCGATTCCGAGCTGGAAGAACGCAAGACCGCGGCGCGCAAGCTGCTGCGCCTGAACACCGTACCGGAAGGCGCCGAACAGGCGTTCTGGGCGCAGCTGGACATGGTGTACTTCCTGCGCCACGAACCGCGCGAGATCGCCTGGCATACCCGCCTGCTCAATCGCTGCCTGCACACCACAGAGCCGGTGGTGCGCGCCCGCCTGCTGGACGACAACAAGGACGGTCTGCAGCTGCTGGTATACACCCCGGACCAGCCGGAGCTGTTTGCCCGCATCTGCGCCTTTCTGGGGCGCCACAACTACAGCATTGCCGACGCCAAGATCTACACCACGCGCCACAACTACGCGCTGGATACTTTCCACGTGTTCCTGCCGGAATTCCACGACAGCAACTACCGCGACCTGATCAACTTCATCGAGTTCGAGCTGGCCGCCACGCTGCAACGGCAGGATCCGATCCAGCTGCCGCCCAAGGGCCGCCTGAACCGCCACCAGAAGCACTTCCCGATCCGCCCGCAGGTGCTGATCCGCCCGGACGACAAGGGCCGCCACTATGTGCTGTCGATCACCGCTGCCGACTCCCCCGGCCTGCTGGCGCGCATCGCCAAGGTATTGTCCGATTACCGCGTCAGCGTCGATTCGGCCAAGATCATGACGTTGGGCGGCCGGGTGGAAGACTCGTTCCTGCTGTCGTCCGCCTGCCTCGGCGATGACAAGACCCTGCTGGCATTGGAAAACGACTTGATCAACAGCCTGCGCATCTAGACCCGCCATGCTCTATTTCGAAGACCTCACCCCCGGCCTGCGCTTCCACACCGCCAGCGTCACGCTGAGCGAGCAGGATATTCACGCCTTCGCCCATCAGTACGACCCGCAGTATTTTCATACCGACAACGCCCGTGCCGTAGGCAGCGTGTTTGCCGGCCTGGCGGCCAGCGGCTGGCACACCAGCAGCCTCACCATGCGCCTGGTAGTGGACAGCGATTTCGGCCGCAGCGTGGCAGGCGGCCTAGTAGGCATGGGCGTCGACAAGATGCGCTGGCCGCGGCCAACCCGCGCCGGCGACACGCTGCAGGCCAGTGTGGAAGTATTGTCGGGGAAGCGCTCCGGCTCGCAGCCGGACTTTGGCGTGGTGAAACTGCGCTGGGTGACGCGCAATCAGCAACAGGAAGAAGTGATGTCACTGGAAACGGCGATCTGGGTGGCGGTGCGCCAGCCCTGATCGCCGTCGGTCAACGGCCGTCGCTCAGCGGCCGTTGCTATGCCACTTGCGGTAATCGCGGGTCAGCTTGTCCAGATCGGATGCGGCCAACTCCAGGTGCTGCGAACTGCCCAGCACCGCATCGGCAGTGGCGATGTTCTGCTCACCCAGCATCGCCAGCTGCTCCACCGAAGCGGCCACCTGGTGCACCGACGACGACTGCTGCGCCATCTGCTCCACCAGCGTATGCGCAAACTGCCGCGCCTGATCGGCGATCTGCAACAAATTCTGCAGATGCTCGCCGGACTGGCGAATCTCGTTGCTGACCTGGCCCACCTCAATCACCGACTGGTCCATATTGCCACTGACGCTGTCGGTAATGGCCACGATATGCTGCACGGTCTCGGTAATGCCATCGGTGGCCTGCGCCGTGCGTTCCGCCAGCTTGCGCACCTCATCGGCCACCACGGCAAAGCCGCGCCCCATCTCGCCGGCACGGGCCGCTTCGATGGCGGCATTCAACGCCAGCAGGTTGGTTTGCTCGGCAATTTCATGGATCAGATCGGTCATGCTGCTGATCTTGCCCATTGCCTGCTCCAGCTGCAGCAAATCGGCCTTGGAGCGATGTACCGAATCTACCGCCTGCACCGCAGCATTTGCCGCCGACTGCATCACCGCCTGCCCGGTGGTGGCCGCCTGGCGAGTGGCATCCGCCCCTTGTTCGCTTTGCTCGGCCATGGTCGCCACCTGCGCTACGCTGCCGCTGATTTCTTCCATGCTGGTGCTGATGTGATGCAGGCCGGTGCCCTGTTCGCGCGCCCGCGCCACCAGACCCTCCACCTCACCGCTCAGGCTGCGCGCCTGCTGGTAGGTCAAGCCCCCGGCGGACAGGCTGTCGGCCACCAGCGCTCGCTGGTGCAGGCGCAGCCCTTCCAGGCTGTCCATCATGGCGCCCAGCTGGCCGCCAAGATGCGTGCGCAGCGGGTGCTCCAGCCGCCCTTCCGACAGGGCCATGAAACCGTGGTGGATGCGTTCCATCACCACGCCTTCACGATGGCGCCACCAGTACGATGCCGCCCCCAGGCCAACAAAGCTGATGCCGCCAACCAGCTGGCGCACCACATCGGCCAACCCCGGCCACACCGCAGCCAGCAGCAGGCCGGCACTGAAGATACCGGTCAGCACAAAGCCGGCACGACCGGAATCCGACCGTTTCTGCAGCGCCTGCAACGTCGACGGCATCGCCGCCTGCTTGTTGCGCAACTGCACATAAAACGCCTCGGCCGCCGCGATTTCATCGCGCTTGGGCGTGCTGCGCACCGAAATGTAACCGATCAGCTTGCCGTGCTCGGTCAGGGGCGTGACATAGGCTTCCACCCAGTAAAAATCGCCGCTCTTGGCGCGGTTCTTCACCAGCCCGCGCCACGGCTTGCCCTGCTTGATGGTGTCCCACAGATCGCCGAACGCCTCCGGCGGCATGTCCGGGTGGCGCACGATGTTGTGATTGCGCCCCAGCAGTTCGTCTTCGCTGTAGCCGCTGATGTCGATAAAAGCACGGTTGGCGTAGGTGATGGCGCCTTTGAGGTCGGTCTTGGTAACAATCGGGCGGGCGGGATCAAGAAACAGTTCGTTGGCCGTGACCGGCATATTGATTTTCATAATGGTTTCTTAATGATGTGTGCGTGTTGGCGGCAAGATTATCAAACAACGCTAATCAAGCCCACTGTTAAATACGGTGCCTGCTTGGGTATAGCGAAGGGGGCCGTGCCTGCCAACCGCCGCCAGCAAAACCGCCTGCACCCGCAGCATACGAACGGCAGCAGCATGCCTGCACTGTCAGTATGGATTTTCATCCTCCCGACCCGCTTGTGCGCAGCGCCGACCGCGCAAAAGGCGGCGGCGCCCAGGTACAAAGGTTGGCCGCATGCGGCCAACCTGCTTGCCGGCTAGCAGGCGACGACGATCATTTCCACGTCGCGCAACGCCGCCAGACCCATGCCGCCGGCGTAGCTGATCGACGACTGCAGGTCTTCCTTCAGCTCCACCAGCAGCCGGGC
The DNA here is from genome assembly GCF_042648525.1 of Vogesella facilis. Classification (NCBI taxonomy): domain Bacteria; kingdom Pseudomonadati; phylum Pseudomonadota; class Betaproteobacteria; order Neisseriales; family Chromobacteriaceae; genus Vogesella; species Vogesella facilis. The sequence goes on along the minus strand of NZ_JBHRXN010000009.1, from coordinate 60,824 downwards.
CATCGAGCCCTTGTACTCGACTAGGATCTTTTTGCCTTCGACGTTCTTGTATTCGCCCTTGTTGAACTGCGAGGCGCTGCCGAAGTATTCCTTGTAGTGCTTGCCGTTGATTTCGACGATCTCACCGGCCGATTCGTCGTAGCCGGCAAACAGCGAGCCCGCCATCACCATGCTGGCGCCGCAGGCCAGCGCCTTGGCCACGTCGCCGTGCTCGACGATGCCGCCGTCGGCAATCACCGGCACCGTCACCGCCGCGGCACAATCGCGCACGGTGGCGATCATCGGGCGATGAAAGCCGGTCTTGTTCTTGGTGATGCACACCCGGCCGCCGGCGATGCCGGCCTTGATGGCGTCGCAGCCCCAGGCCTGCAGCTCGCGCGCCGCGTCGGCGGTGGCGATGTTGCCGCCGATCAGGAAGCTGCCCGGGAATTGCTGCTTGACGTGGCGTATCATGCGCTCGGCCTTCACGCACCAGGCATTGGCGACATCCAGCGTGATGTACTCGGGCACCAGCCCGGCAGCCTGCAATGCGGCCAACTGCTCCAAGGTGTCGTCATTGACGCCGATGCTGATCGAGGCGAACAGGCCCTTGGCCTGCATGTCGCGCACAAAGCCCACGACATCCATGTTGAAACGGTGCATGGTGTAAAACCAGCCATGACGGGCGAAGTATTCGCAGGTTTCGGCATCCACCACGCTCTTCATATTGGAGGCGTACAGCGGCATGTCAAAGCGGCGCGGCCCGAACTGGACCGAGGTGTCACATTGCTTGCGGCTGTCGACGACGGTTTTCCGGGGTAGCAGGTAAACATCGCCGTAATTGAGTTCAGTGTTGAACATTGTGTGCTCCATGTGCATTCAGGGTGGTATGCCGCCGTTCCGGAATAGCGACATAAAACTGGGGGCCCCAAATAAAAAGCGGAAGCCGCTTGGCTTCCGCTTGCAATTCTTCCTGCGCTTGCTCCGCAGAGCTGTCGCACACAAACCTGATCAATCTAGCGAAGCGAATACGGGGCGTCAAGCCTACGCCATCAGTTGTCCAGCCAGCGCAGAATACCGCGCCAGGCCTCCAGATCCCGCGCCGCACGCGAGGCCGGCAGGTCGAACAGGGTCATACCGTTGGCCGCGGCTTGCACGTACAGCTGCGTGTCGCGCAGCCAGCCCAGCACCGGCACCTGCAGTTCCGTCAGGAACTGCTGCAGCTCCCGCGCCGAGCGGGTGCGCGGATCGACCCGCATGCCCACCACCCCGACAAAGGCCCGCTGCTTGCGCACCGCTTTTTCCTGCAGCAGCTGCGCCAGAAACTCGCGGCTGGCCCACATATCAAACGGCGATGGCTGGATCGGCACGATCACCCGGTCCACCCGCGCCACCAATGCGGCCAACTTCTTGCCCTGCAGGCCGGCTGGGCTATCCAGCACCACCACCTGGGTGCCCTTGGGCGGCTTGGCCGGCTCGCCCGGCGCCAGCTGCCAGCCATCGATATACGGCAGCGGGGTCGGCCGGCAGGACAACCAGGACAGCGAAGTCTGCTGTTTATCGACATCGCCCAGCATCACTCGTGAGCCCTGTGCCGCGTAAAACCCGGCCAGATTGGTCGCCAGAGTCGATTTGCCACTCCCCCCTTTGGGATTCGCAATCAGAATCGAATACGCCATACTGCCCTTCTTTATTATCTTGATGTCCTACATCTCCAGCCACGATGCAATGTAACACGCCCCCTTCTTTTGCCGCCCTGCTTTTCGATATGGACGGCCTGATGATCGACACCGAAAGCCTGTCGGCCCGCGCCTGGCGCGATGCGGCCGCCGCGCTGGGCATCCCGCTGCAGCAAGCGCATATCGACGCCATGGTCGGCCTCGCCATGCCGCTGTGTCTGAGCTACCTGATTGCCGAGCTGGGCGACGAGGCGCAGGCACGCCGGCTGGAGGCCCTGAGCCGGCAGCAGTACCACCACGCCCTGCAGCAACAGGACATCCCGCTCAAGCCGGGCATCGTCCAGCTGCTGCAGTGGTGCGAACAGCGGCAGATTCCGCGCGCGGTGGGCACCGCCACCCAGCGCCAGCTGGCCGACGTCAAACTGGGGCGCACCGGGCTGGCCCGCTACTTCGAGCACACCATTGCCGGCGACGAAGTCGCCCGCACCAAGCCGGCGCCGGATGTCTACCTGCAGGCCGCCGCGCGCCTGCAGGTAGCACCCGAGCATTGCATCGTGCTGGAAGACTCGGCCTACGGCGCCCAGGCGGCGCTGGCGGCCAACATGCGGGTGATCGTGGTGCCGGATTTGCAGCCGCCACCGGCCGAGATAGCAAAACAGGCCCTGGCGGTATGCCAGGACCTGTTTGCCGCGCAGCAGCTGCTACAGCGCCTGCTCAGCCTTCCGCATTGATACGCGCCACCAGCTGCTGCAGCACGTCGGCAGCCTGATCGTTGGCCACCTGGCAGGTGCCCGCGGCCTCGTGGCCACCGCCGCCGTACTCCAGCATCAGCGCGCCGATATTGCTGCGGCCGCTGCGATCGATAATCGACTTGCCGGTGGCCAACACCGTATTTTGCTGGTTCAGCCCCCACATCACGTGGATGGATACCTTGGCCTGCGGATACATGGCATAGATGGCGAAGCGGTTGATCGGGTGGATCAGCGCCTCGTGGCGCAAGTCCAGCACCACCACCTGCCCCTGCATGCTGGCACAACGCCGCAATTGCTCCTTGGCCTGGATTTCGTGCTCGAAGTACAGTTCGACCCGCTCACGCACATCCGGCAGTGCCAGAATCTCCTCGATGGTGTGGTTCCGGCAGTACTGGATCAGGTCCATCATCAGCGCATAGTTGCTGATGCGAAAATCCTTGAAGCGCCCCAACCCGGTACGCGCGTCCATCAGGTAATTCAGCAGCACCCAGCCCTTGGGGTTAAGGATGTCCTCCACACTGAACTGCGCGGAGTCGGCCTTGTCCACTGCCGTCATCATGTCTACGGCAATATTCGGGAAACGCTCCTTACCGCCGTAGTAATTGAATACCACCCGCGCCGCCGACGGCGCCGCCGGATCGATAACGTGGTTGGCGCGCCCGCCTTCGTTGCGCAGGGTCTCGGAGAAATGGTGGTCAAAGGCAAGATGGGCAGACGGCACGTACGGCAGGTTGGTCGTGATGTCGCGCGGGCCAATCTCTACCTTGCCATCCTGCATGTCCTTGGGGTGGACAAACTTGATATCGTCGATCAGGCCCAACTCATTAAGCAGCACCGCACATACCAGGCCGTCAAAATCGCTACGCGTCACCAGACGGAATTTCTCACTCGCCATGCTTTTCTCCAGTTCATTGTCATGTTCAGGTGCATTCATCATAGCCAGACTGTCCGCTTTTATCGAATGCCGGAATGTGCCGGGATTCTCCAGCAACTGGTTACAAATGAACGAAAGCACCGCGTACCTGTCAGACTTGTGCTGCCCCTGCCCTGACCGCATAATCCGCCACATGAAATTCCTTACCGACCTGTTCCCCGTCATGCTGTTCTTTGGCGCCTACTGGCTGACCAAGGACATGTTTCTCGCCACCGGGATCGCCATTGGCGCCACCGTGGTCATCGTCGCCCTTACCTGGCTCAAGCACCGCAAAGTGGACACCATGCAATGGGTCAGCCTGGCGCTGATCGTGGTCATGGGCGGCGCCACGCTGCTGCTGCACGACAAGCACTTCATCATGTGGAAGCCCACCGTGCTGTACTGGCTGATGGGTGGTGGCCTGCTGATAGGCCAGCTTACCGGCCGCATCGGCATGCGCTCGCTGATGGGCAGCCAGATGACGCTGCCGGATGCTACCTGGAAAAAACTCAACCTAGCGTGGAGTGTGTTTTTCCTGCTGCTGGGCGCGGTCAACCTGGTTGTTGCCTACCAGTTCAGCGAAGAAGTGTGGGTCAATTTCAAACTGTTTGGCGGCTTTGGCCTGATGATTATCTTCGTGATCGCCCAGAGCCTGTACCTGTCCAAATATATCGAGGAAACCCCCTGATGCTGTATGCCATTACCGGCCAGGACGTACCGGATTCCCTTAGCCAGCGCCTGGCGGCCCGCCCGGCGCACCTTGAGCGCCTGCAGGCACTGCAGGCTGCCGGCAAGCTGCTGCTGGCCGGCCCGTTCCCCGCCATCGACAGCAACGACCCAGGCCCCGCCGGCTTTAGCGGCAGCCTGATCGTGGCCGAGTTCGACAGCCTGCAAGCGGCGCAAAGCTGGGCCGACGCCGACCCGTATGTCGCCGCCGGCGTGTATGCCCAGGTAAGCGTCAAGCCGTTCAAGAAGGTGCTGCCGGCATGAGCGACATCGCCGCCCTGCTGCAGCAACGCCTGCAAAGCCTGCATCCGGAACACCTGCAAGTGACCGACGATAGTGCCTCCCACGCCGGACATGCCGGCGCCAAGTCCGGCGGCCACTTCGACATCGTGATCGTTACCTCTGCCTTTGCCGGCAAGAACCGCCTGCAACGCCAGCGTATGGTCTATGACGCGGTGGGCGACCTGATGCATCACGGCATCCATGCGCTGTCCATGCGCACCCTTACTCCAGAAGAAATCTGATTCATGAAACTGACTAGCAAATTCCTCGCCGCCGCCGCCCTGGCCGCTGCGGCCAACCTGGCTGCCGCCGTACCGGTTGCCACCGTCAATGGTGTCGTCATCGACAAGGACACCCTGGATAAAGTCGTGGCCCAGGTGGTGCGCGAGAACAATGGCCGCCTGCAAGACACCCCCGCACTGCGCGAAGAACTGCGCCAGACCCTGATCACCCGCGAACTGGTGCTGCAAGCCGCTACCAAGGGTGGTCTGGACAAGAGCCCCGAGTTCGTCCGCGCGCTGGAAGAATCGCGCAAGGATCTGCTGCAGCAGGCATTCTTTGCCACCGCGGTGAAAAACCGCCCGGTGACCGACGCGCAGATCAAGGCCGAGTACGACCGCTACGCCAGCCAGTTCAAGGGTGCCAAGGAAGTGCAGGTGCACCAGATCGTGCTGGCCGATGAGGCTGCGGCCAACAAGGTAATTGCCGAACTGAAAAAAGGCGGCAAATTCGACGCACTGGTAAAACAGTCCATCGACGCCAACAGCCGCAACCGTGGCGGCGACATGGGCTGGGGCAACCTGGCCACCATGGAAGCGCCGCTGGCGGAAGCATTGAAAGCCATCCCCAAAGGCCAGGTCAGCGCCAAGCCGCTGAAATCGGCGCAGGGCTGGCACGTCTTCCGCGTCGATGACAGCCGCGATGCCAAGGCTGCGCCGCTGGAGGCAATCAAGCCGCGCATTGCGCAAGAGCTGCAAAAGAAAGTGATTCAGGACGCCGTCGGCGAACTCCGCCAGAAGGCCAACATTCAATAACCCAACGAAAGTCAGCAATGAGCAAATTTTTCAAGCAGACCCTGATTGCCGCCGCACTGGCCACCGCCGCCGCTGCCGCGCTGGCTACCCCGACCGTTAACGGTGTCGGCATCAGCCAGCAGCGTATCGACGCCGTGGTAAAAATGATGGAAGCCCAGGGTCAGCAAGCCAATCCGCAGATGGCGGAAATGGTGACCGATCAGCTGGTGACTGCCGAAGTGCTGCGCCAGGAAGCGGTAAAGAAAGGCTTGGACAAGTCGGCTGAGTTCCTGGCCGAGATGGAAAACGCCCAGGCCATGTCGCTGGCCAACCGTTACATCAAGGAATTCATCCGCACTAACCCGGTAACCGACGCCCAGCTGAAAGCCGAGTACGACAAGGTAAAGGCCGAGTTCCCAGAGAAGAAAAGCTACCACGCCCGCCACATCCTGGTAAAAACCGAGGCGGAAGCCAAGGCCGTGCTGGAAGCACTGAAGAAGGGCAAGCCGTTTGACGCCCTGGCCAAGGAAAAATCCATCGACCCGGGCAGCAAGGTGAACGGCGGCGACCTGGGCTGGAACGAGCCGGCAACCTTCGTGGCGCCGTTCTCCGAAGCCATGGTGAAGCTGGCCAAGGGCCAGGTAAGCGCCACCCCGGTAAAAACCCAGTTCGGCTACCACATCATCAAGCTGGACGATGTGAAGACCGAGGCCGCGCCGGCGATCGACCAGCTGCGCCCGCAGCTGGAACAGCGCATCCAGTCGCAGCGCATCGAAGCGCTGATCAAGGACCTGAAAGCCAAGGCCAAGATTCAGTAAGCGCCCGCGCGCAAGCAAAAAGCCCTCCGTATGGAGGGCTTTTTTCATGGCCAGGTTGGCCGCAGCTCAGCCGAAACGCCGCGCGGCGTCCAGCGCCAGGCCACTGCCAATACTGCCGTAACGATCCCCCTCCACCGCGCGGGCATTGGGGAACATTGCCGCCACCCGCTGCCGCAGCAGCGGCACGCCGCTGGAGCCGCCGGTGAAAAAGATGGTGTCCACCTGCCCGGCCTGCAACTGCGCATCCTGCAGCAGGCGGCCGATGGTGCTTTCGATACTGCCCAGCAGCAGGTCAATCGACTCATGAAACTCATGGCGGCTGACCTGGTGCTGCAGCCCGTGCTCGATTTCCTGCATCGACAGCAGCGTAGTATCGCTGTCGCTCAGCGCGATCTTGGCGGCCTCCACCTGAATCGCCAGCCAATGGCCGGCACGCTTGCTGATCAGGTTGAACAGGCGATCCAGCTTGTCGCGCGCCAAGGCATCGGCGTACACCCCCTGCAGCTCGGACCACACCTTGCGGCTGTAGGCGAAGTTGATGGTGTGCCAGGTCGCCAGGTTGAAATAGTAGCTGGACGGCACCTCGGCGTTGTTGCGCAGCCGGGTACGGTAGCCCAGCTCCGGCATCACCGCCTTGAGGCTGAGCTGCTTGTCGAAGTCGGTACCGCCGATGTGCACGCCGCCATTGGCCAGGATGTCGTCCAGGCGCTCGATGCGCGTTACCCGCTCCGGCGACAGCCGCAGCAGGGAAAAGTCCGAGGTGCCGCCGCCGATATCGACGATCAGCACCAGCTCTTCGCGCTCGATGCGGCTCTCGTAGTCGAAGGCGGCAGCAATCGGCTCGTACTGGAACGCCACCTCGCTAAAGCCGGCGCGGCGCGCAATATCGCCCAGCGTATCTTCCGCCAGCTTGTCGGCCACCGGGTCGTCATCGACAAAAAACACCGGGCGGCCAAATACTGCCTGGCTGAAGCCGCGCCCGGCGGAGGTTTCGGCACGCTGCTTCAGCGAATTGATGAAATAGGACAGCAAATCTAGGAAGCGCAGCGGCCGGCCATCCACCTCGGTCTGGCCATTCATCAGCCCGGTACCGAGAATGCTCTTCAGCGAGCGCATCAGCCGGCCTTCGTAACCTTCCAGGTACTCGGCCAGCGCCGAGCGGCCAAAGGCCACACTGTCTTCATCGGCGTTGAAAAACACCACCGACGGCAGCGTGGTCTTGCCGTCTTCCAGTGCCAGCAGCGTTCCCTGCCCCGGCCGCCACCAGCCTACCGTGGAATTGGAAGTGCCAAAATCCACGCCACAAGCCTTTACTGTCATGTCTCCCGCTCCCGGCGCAAAGGAGCGGGATTATAGCGAAAGCCACCCGTGACGGCGGCATTATTCGCGGCGCTCAGTGCGGCAATGGGCCATGCGCGCGCCGCCGCACCGGGCCGGCCTGCGCGTCGATCTGCCGCTGCATCCCGCCCAGCGCTCCCAGCAGAAACAGCCACTCCGCCACCACGAACAGCGGCCCGATGACCAGCCCCATCAGGTCATCGACAAAGGCCGGCTTGCGCCCCTCGTACAGGTGGCCGACAAACTGGAACAGCCAGCCCAGCACGAACAGGCCCAGACTCCAGCCCAGCCAGGCCGCCTGCGGCAATGCGGCCAACCTTAGCCCGCCCCACAGCGCCAGCAGCATGCACAGCGCCATGCACAGCCCCAGCCCCCGATACGCCCCCCGACTCAGCCACAGGTAGTACAGCACCAGCAGCACCACCGCGACATGCGCCAGCGACACCCCCGCCAGCGCCGGGCGCGCCAGTAGGCCGGCCACCGCCAGCACGATCATGGGGATGCCGACGAAATGGGTGCGGATATTGCGCGGATCGCGGTGATAGCACGCGTAATTGACTAATTGCTGCAGCACGGTTTTCATGGAGCCCTCCTGTTGTTATCGGTATCGCCATCATGCCGCCAACCGTCCAGCCCTTCTGTCAAAACGGCGACACAAGCCCGCCGGCCACGCTCGCCAGCAGCCCCTGGTATGCGGCGGCACCGGCCGAGCTGCAGCTGGCGCTGCAGGCGCTGGGCCGGCCGCGCTCGCTTGACAGCGGCCAGTTCCTGTTCCACCGCGGCGCAGCGGCCGACGGGCTGTACTGCCTGCTGGCCGGCAGCATGCGCATCAGCTGCGCCAGCCGGCTGGGCAAGGAGGCGCCGCTGGCGCGGCTACAGCCCGGCGACTGGTTTGGCGAGCTGGCCCTGTTCGACGACGGCCCGCGCACCCATGACGCCATCGCCAGCCAGCCGTGCACGCTGTGGCAGCTGCCGCACGCCGCGCTGCAGGACTGGCTGCAACAGCGGCCGGCACACTGGCGCCACCTGGGCCTGCTATTGGCGGACAAGACCCGGCGGCTGATGCAGGGGCTAGCGCAGCAGACGCTGCTGGATATCCCGTCGCGGCTGGCGCAACGGCTGTGGCTGCTCAGCAGCGAACAACAGCCGGAGCTGGCGCTGTCGCAGGAGGAGCTGGCCGGCATGCTCGGCATCAGCCGGCAGAGCTGCAATGCCGCGCTGCAGACGCTGGCCGCCAGCGGGCTGCTGCAACTGGCGCGCGGCCGGATACGCATTGTCAGCCGCCAGGCGCTGGCCGAGTTTGGGCGGCTGTGAATTTCTTATCCATGCTCAAGGAGGCGGCCGCGACCAACATGGCACAGTGACGCATCACCTGATGGAGACACCCATGCAAGCCTTGTCCGATACCGTTTTCACCTTCGACGCCCGCGGCGTTGCCAAACGTTTCCGCCATGCCGCCATCTTCGGCGCGCTGGAAGCCCTGCACCACGGCGAAACCATGCGTTTCATCAACGATCATGACCCGCTGCCTCTGCTGGGCCAGATTCAGCAACGCTACGGCGAACAGATCCGCTACAACTATCAGCAACGCGACAACAGCCAGGTGGTCATCGATTTCAGCATCCACCTGGCCGACGCCGAACCGGCACCGCAACTGAATGCCGGTGGCTGCGGCGGTGGCGGCGGCTGCGGCTGCTCCGGCGGCTGATCTGCCAACAACAAGGGCGGCCCGGGTGGCCGCCCTTTTATTTCTACGCCCGGCGCTTTCCCCCGCCCCGGGCTTTACCTAGAATGCAGGCGTTGTCATTCGGACCCCCGCTTTATGGGACGCACGCTCGCCCTCAAACTGGTTTCCCTGCTCGGCCTGATCATGGCCGTGGTTGTCATGGGCACGCTGGGTTACCACCTGCTGGAAGGCTGGTCGATATTCGACAGCCTGTACATGACAGTCATTACCCTGGCAACCATCGGCTACGGCGAAACCCACGCCCTGGACAACGTTGGCCGCATCTTTACCATCCTGTTGATCATCTTTGGCACCGGTGTGGTCGGCTACGGTTTGTCGTCGCTGACGCTGATGCTGTTTCAGGGCGACCTGCCCGTCTACCTGCGCAAGAAAAAAATGGACAAGCTGATTTCCCGCCTGGAAAACCATGTCGTGATCTGCGGGCTGAGCCGCAGCGGACTGTATGCCCTGGAAGAGCTGCATCAGGCCGGCCACAACATCGTGGTGATCGAGCAGAACGAAGCGCACGCGGCGCAGCTGCTGGCCGCATCCGGCACACCGTATATCGTGGGCGATGCCACCGAGGACGCCAACCTGCTGGCGGCCGGCATCGTGCGGGCGCGGGCGCTGATCACCAGCCTGACCTCGGACGCCAACAACGCTTTCGTGGTGGTGACCGCGCGCAGTCTCAACCCGCAGCTCACCATTGTCTCCAAGGCCGAGACCGAAAGCGCGCGCAAGAAGCTGCAGGCGGTGGGCGCCAACCAGGTGGTGATTCCGTCCTACCTTGGCGGCATGAACATGGCGTCGCTGGTCGCCAACCCGCAGACCATGCACTTTTTCGAGCGGCTGCACAGCCGCTATCCGCATGCATTCCGTGCCGAAGTGCTGCCGGTGCTGGACGAGTGGGTTGGCCGCAGCATTGCCGAATGCCTGCCCATCGCCAGCGGCAATATGATGGTGATCGCGGTGGAGCTGCCGGGGGGCGAGGTGCAGTTCAACCCGCCACTGGCCACCATCCTGCACCAGGATGAATCGCTGATGGTGATCGGGCAGCACCCGCAGGCAGCCGGCAGCTAAAACAAAACCGGCCGCACTGGCGGCCGGTTTTTTCTGTGCAGCCCGGCGTTTAGCCGAAATGGCACACGTAATGCAGCGTGTCGGTTACTTCGATCTGGAAACTGCTTTCGCCCGGCACCGAGAAGGAGTCGCCGCCCTTGTAGCTGCGAGCTTCGCTTTCGCCAGCCAGCGTTACCTTGCACTCGCCGGCCAGCACCTCCATGATTTCCGGTGCGCCGGTGCTGAACAGCAGCTTGGCCGGCAGGATCACGCCCACCGATTTGCGCGTACCGTCCGCCAGCACCACGGTATGGCTGACGCATTTGCCGTCGAAATACACATTAGCGCGCTTCACCACGCTTACATTGTCAAACTGGTCCATGATTTCTCCTTGTCTTGGGCACGGCCGTTACGGCTCTTGCACTGCATCATGCCTGCACGCCGTTTGCAGCGTCAATGCCGCCGCGCCCAGTGACAAGTCTTAATTCACGCCGATCTGCACCGGCGGCTGCGGCTGGCTGCGCAGGTCCATCAGCACCAGCTTGCCCCGCTCGCTGGCGTACTTGATGGTATCCAGCCGGTTGGTTTCCAGCAGTAGCAACATGATGTCCTGCTCGTCGATGCCACTGCCCCGCGCCTGGGCAATCGCCTCGGTCAGACTATGCGCCAGCACCGCCCGCGCCTTGGCCAGACCATCCGCCCGCAGCTGCTGCGCCTCGGCCTCGGCGCGCGCCTCGCCGAGGATCAACGCCCGCTTGGCCTCCGCCTCCTGTACCGCCGCCTCGCGCTTGCGCTCGGAAGCGATCACGCTGTTGAACGCATGCTGCACCTCTTCCGACACCGTCGGCTGATCAATCAGCACGCTGACAATTTCATAGCCGTACACCCCCATGCGCTCGGCCAGATTGGCCTGCACCTGCTGCGCCAGCTGGTCACGGTCTTCGTACAGGTTCATCAGGCTCATCGAGGCGGTGGACGAGCGCAAGGTATTGAGCACCCAGGTCTTGACCTGCTCCTGCGGTGCGGCCAACTGGTAGTAGGCATCGGCCGCGCGTTGCGGCAGCACCCGTACCATGATGGCTACCGGCAGGCTGACAAACATATTGTCGCGGGTCTTGACCTCCACCTGCGCCGACAGCTCCTCCACGCGCAGGTCCATCACCTTGGCCACCCGCTGGATACCCGGGAAAATCCAGTTCAAACCGGGCGTCATTACCCGCGAAAACTTGCCAAAGGTTTCGACGATCGCCAGTGTCTGCTGACCAACAATACGCAGGCCGGCCAACACAAGCACCAGCAAGGGTGCCAATAACAGCATCACATCCATTTCGGAACTCCCGTTCAAGACGCGGCCACGCCGCTTGCCGACATCATAAGCAGATGTCGCCATGCGGCCAACCTTGCCCCCAGCGGGATACGCGCGTCAGCGCACATGCGGCAGCACGGTACCGGCGTCCATCATATTGCGCACCACCTGGTTGAAATGGCCTATCCACAACGCATCAAACTGCGCCTCACCGGCGTTCACCTCTGCCACCGCCCGCAGCAGCGAACGTACCTGTTGCCGCTGGCCATGCTTCAGGATCACCGCTTCGAAAGTGTCGATAATCGCCAGCAGCTTGGCGCCGTCGCAAATCAGCTCCGAACGCAGCCCCGCCGGATAGCCGTGCCCGTCCGGGCGCTCGTGATGCTCGCGCACGATGCGCGCCGCCATGTCCCAGCCCGGCATGCGGGCCAGCAAATCGGCCGCCCAGCCCGGATGCGCCGCCAGTTGCACCCGCTCTTCCTCGCTCAAGCGCCCCTGCCGCAGCCACAGCTCCTGCGGCAAAAACATCATGCCCACATCGTGCATACATACCGCGGCCTCCAGCTGCAGCGGGTCAACCAGCAAGCCAGCCACCTGATTGCAGGCAGTTGCCAGCAGCAGATTGCGCTCGGTGCGCCCCAGGAACAGCACCGAGCGCTGCTCGAACTGCAGCGCCAGCGCATGGAAGAATGCCAGGTCGGCAGCCTGCGCCGCCGTGGCCGCGCGGGGCCTGGCCGCCTGTTCCTGTGGCACAAAACCGGTCAAGCGCTTCACCAGCAGCCAGGCCTGGGCATCAACCAGCGTTGCGGGCGTCTGCCCCAGCTGCTGCAACTCGGCGACCAGCGCGTTGAAATCCTGCAAGGAGATGTCGCGCCCGCTATCCAGCTCGGCCATCAGCAGCTCCAGTCGATCCACCGCCAGCAGCAATACCTGCTCCAGCGCCGCCCCGAACACCAGTTCCCCGGCCTTGATGCGCACCAGAATATCTTCGGCCGCGTGAATCAGCGGCTCCACGAAATACAGCCGACACAGGCCGGCATCACCCTTGATGGTGTGAAAAAGCCGCATCAATTCCGCCAGCACCGCCCGCTCTGCCGGTTGCTGGCGAAATGCCTGCAACAGGTTGGCCGCACGCGGCGCATACTCGTTTAGCGCGTAGAGAAAATCGCCAAAACTTTCTTCATCCTCAATACGATAGTGCTCGATGGTCTCCGACATTGGTTTATATCCCCTCTGCGTTTTCTTTGACTGCACTATAGAGCGCCTCGCTCACCCACAATGATAAAAATACCCACCTGTTGCATGACAAGCTCTCATAGCCCACATTTTTTTTATGGGCTTGCTGCAAAAAAGACTTGCTTGTGCCATGAAGCGCAGGCAGACTGCGACTTGCAGTTTTTCAAGTCGTGATCTGTACAGTTGTTGTAAAGGCTATCGCCGTACCACAGTTTGTCTTTTCCCTTGATTGACATGCGCTTTTCTCATACTCAACGCTTTCTCAATAAGGGAATAGAACATGGCAACCGGTACCGTAAAATGGTTCAACGACGCTAAAGGTTTCGGCTTCATCACTCCGGATAACGGCGGCGATGACGTTTTCGCTCACTTTTCGCAGATCAACTCCAAAGGCTTCCGCTCCCTGGCTGAAAACCAGCGCGTAAGCTTCGACATCGTTGATGGCCCGAAAGGCAAGCAAGCTTCCAACATTCAGCCGCTGTAATTCAGCACTGATTCGGAAGACAGAAAACCCGGATGCATGCATCCGGGTTTTTGCTTTTATATCCCGCCGGCCACTGTACTGGCCCATGAACCGGAGTTCTTCATGGAAAGCACCCACGACGACATTATCGCCAGCACCCGCAACTGGCTGGAAAAAGCCGTTATCGGCCTGAACCTGTGCCCGTTCGCCAAGGCGGTTTACGTCAAGGATCAAGTACGCATTGTGGTCAGCGATGCCGACACACCACAGGCGCTGCTGGAACACCTGGTCACTGAGCTGCGCCTGCTGGCCGACAGCGACCCGGAAGAAATCGACACCACTTTGCTGGTGCACCCGTTCGTACTACAGCGCTTTCTCGACTTCAACGAGTTTCTCGGCATAGTGGATGCCGTACTGGAAGACATGGAGCTGGAAGGCGAATTGCAGGTAGCCGAGTTCCACCCCAAGTTCCAGTTCGATGGCACCACGCTCAACGACGTGAGCAACAACACCAACCGCGCCCCCTACCCCACGCTGCACCTACTGCGCGAAGCCAGCATCGCCCGGGCAGTGGAAGCCTTTCCCGACCCCGCCTCGATCTATGAGCGCAATATCGCGATCATGGAAGAACTTGGCCGCAAGGGCTGGGAAGCCCTGGACGTTGGCCCACACAAGGCCAAGTGACCTGCAGATGCAAAAAGCCGGCAATGCCGGCTTTTTCCGCACCACCCCAGACTACTGGCAATCCGGGTGCCGGCCGCGAATCCCCTGATAACGCGCACGAATCAGCGGCATATCCCGCTCCACGTCGCCACTCGGATAAAACACCCCCATCACGCCACCCTGCTTGCGCGCAAAGTCCAGATACCCCAGCGCCACCGGCACGCCGGCGCCACAGGCAATATGGTAGAAACCCGTCTTCCACTTGCTAACACGCGCACGGGTACCCTCCGGCGGCACAGCCACCACCAGTCTGTCATTGCGCTGAAACACCGCCACCATCTGCTCGACCAGCGAATTGCTCTGGCGACGATCCACCGGGATGCCACCCAGCCACCGCATCAGCGGCCCCAACGGCCCGATAAACAGCGTGTGCTTGCCCATCCAATACAATTTGGCGCCACCGGCAAAGCAAAACAGCAAGGTCAGTGGAAAATCCCAGTTGCTGGTATGCGGCGCACCGATCAACACATACCTGTCCAGCGCAGGAAATGCCCCATGCAGACGCCAGCCGGCCAGGCGCAGCACGCCACACGACAGCCAGTGCAACAGGGTGCGCAGCACCGGGGTATCAAAAATCGTGTAATGCATGCAAAACCACCGCTCCTGGCAAAGCGGCGGACTGTACCCGAGTGGTCGTCATAGGTAAATCGCCATCACCGCCACCACCTTGCTATCCGCTACTCGCATTTGCTGCGATACAACACAATTCACGCACGAACACCCCGCCTTAGCCGGCAAACAGCATGCCGTATTGCATTCATGTCGCCGCAGGCGTAGTACCACCTTATTGGTACACCTGCGCTGTCAGCACTGGCTTGTGGGCCATTACCCCGGGTACTGAACACGCAGCGCTTGTCGCCGTTTCCTCACCAAGGAGCTGCCGCCATGTCGCACCACCACTCCAAGGCCGCCTACTTCGAAATTCGTGCCGAAGTGCGCAGCAACATCCTCGCCGGCAAACCCATGCCGCGCAGCCGCCCGGAAGATATTCGCAATGCCAACGCCCGGCGGGAGATTGAACGGCGCCGGCTGGAACGCGAAGCCAAAGAGTAACGCCATCGTCGGTACCATCAGCGGCAGGGCCACTACCGCCTGCACCGGAGGCTCGCGGCACGGGCCCACCAAGCAAAGCCGCGGCGATGGCAACGCCTGTCGCACAGCGCTTGCCGGCAGCAGCCACTGCGCCGCGCGGGCATGTGCGCACTGCCCGGTTCTCAGCCCGTAAGCAATACCCCACGGCCACGCAAGCATCAGGCGTCCCATGCCGCAGCATCCAGGCAGCAACCCCGTCTCTACACGCCCCCACCAGCCGGCACTGCGGCCAACCTTGCAGGGCAGCCAGGCCCTTACCGGGCGCACAGCGGTCTGCCGTTACCGCTGCCAGCGGTACCAGATATCCCACTCATCCTCACCGGTCGGCACAAAGCCATGCCGCCGGTAGAAGTGGTTTGCCGGACTGTCACGCAAGGCACACAGCACGATGGCTTTTGCCTGCGCCGCCGCTGCCAACTGCTGCGCCCGTAGTGCCCAGCTACCGGCACCCAGCCCCTGCGCCGTCGGCAGAATGTAGAGATGATCCAGGTAGCAAGCATCCGCCTCGTGGCGCATAGCACTGAAGCCGATGCGCCGCTCTTGCCACACAATCCAGCGCGTCACGCCGGGGTGGAATCGCCCGGCAAAGCGCGCCCGCGATCGTGCCGGATCATACAGACCGATCGCCTGCAGGCTGGGGCACATGGCTGCCAGACGCAACTGATGCAGCGCCTCGAACTCCTCTGCGCTTGCTGCTTGCCAACTGAACATCGCCCTCCCCCAAGACCACATGCGACCCGCCACGTCGCAAAGCATAAGGCCGCGCATCGCGCGGCCTTGTCGTAGCGGTCAGCCCTCCAGCTGCCGCACCCTTTCAAACAGGCATACCGTCGCCGCCATCGCCACGTTCAGCGATTCGGCATGCCCGGGCATGGGGATGCGCACCCGCACATCCGCCTGCTGCAACACCGCCGCGCTCACGCCGGCGCCTTCGTTGCCAAACACAAACGCCAGCGGCCCGCGGAGATCCTGGCTGTACAGCGAGACACTGCCTTCCAGATGCGTCACCAGCTTGCGGCCATGCCATGCGGCCAACCTTGCCGGCAAGTCCTGCGCCTCGTGGATATTCAGCACGAAATGCGCACCCATCCCCGCCCGCAACACTTTGGGCGAATATACGTCCACGCAGCCGCGGGACAAGAACACCTCGCGCACGTTGGCCGCAGCCGCGCAGCGCAAAATGGTGCCCAGATTGCCCGGATCCTGGATGTCATCCAGCATCACGCAGGCACTGCCGGCTGACAGCGTCTGCGCTGCGGGACGCTCGCAGATGGCCAGCACCTCGGCTGGCGTTGCCAGCGCCGTCACCTTGGCCAACACGGCGGTGGCCACCAGCTGGCAGACGTGCGGGTCGACGTGGGCCAGCAGCGACAGCAGTTCGCCCTTGCCGGCCGCTGCCTCGTTGACATACAGCGCCTGCAGGCGCCAGCCGGCAGCCAGTGCCGACTGCAACAGGTGCAGCCCTTCCAGCACGACAACGCCGTGCTTGCGACGCTCGCGCGCCGTATCGAGCAGGCGGGCCAACTGCTTCATGTCATCGTTGGCCGCCGAGGTAATGTGTTTGTGGAATATCATTTACAGGGCTATCTGCGAGACCCGCGCCACGGTTTCCTTGAACCGCTGGTAGGTATCGTCATCAATCGGTTTGTTGCTGCGGTAGTTGTCTACCACGAAGACCCCGGCCAGCTTGTGGCCGGTAAACACGGACATGGCTGCAAACGCGCCATTGCCCAGCAGCGACAGGAATTCGTCGCCATAGCGGTGCGCCAGTTGCGCGCGCGCGCCGGCCGGCGCATGGAAACTTTGCGCCTTGCTGGCCAGCAGGTTGAAAAAGCTGCCGGGCTCCAGCGTCACCGCCAGTTTGCGCAGCGGATCATTGTCGTCCAGGCCGACCTGGTAGCGCAGCTTCAGCGTGTGGCTGAGCTGCTCGTAACGCAGGAAGAAAATGCGCTCCAGCTTGAGATCGTTGGCAAAGTGGCGAATGGATTCGCGCAGCGCCAGCTCCAGCTGCGCCTCGCCACTGAGCGTGGCCACCGGCTGCTGCTCCACCGCCTGCGGGAACGGCCCCTCCAGCCACAGATAGGCGCGGGCCGGATATGCGTAGCCCGGCGCCCGCGGATGGCGCGCCACGCGCAATACCGCCTCCTGCACCGGCTTGTGCACCGCCTCCGGCGTACAGCCGATCAAGCGCGCCGCCGCTTCGACGCCGATATTCCACTGCGAGCGCCAGCACCCCTGGTCGATGCCGTTGGCAGTGGCAATCGCCAGCTTCAACAGCTGCCGGCGCCGACTGACCGGCCCGGTGCCCAACGTTGCCAGCAGACCGCTGGGCAGCGGCATGTGACGAATGAACTGCTCCAGCAGCTTGGGGTAATCCTGGCCGAAGACATCGGACACTTCCTGCAGCAGCGGCCCCTGCGGTACCCGGTTACGGTAGACCAGGTAGAGACAGGCCGGCAGGTTGTACACCAGCGCGGCGATGAAGCAGTCCTCGACCCGCGTTTCGCCAATCATCGCCAGCCAGTCCTTGATCAGAAAGGCGGCGACGCGACTTTTACCCAGCCAGCCGCCCAGCGCGTCCAGCACCTCGGCATCCAGCTTGCCGCGGCTGACGGAGAAAGCCTGCACGTAGGCGTAACGCTTCTTCACCGCCTCCAGCCCCAGCATCATCAGCATCTGCTCGACGGTAGGATTGGACTCGCTGCGCTGCACGGCGCTGGACGCACCCACCAGCCGCAGCAGATCCAGCAGCAGGAAGGGGTCGGACAGGGTGAGGTTGGCCAGCTCGGAAAACACGATTTCATCCGGATGGCGCAACATCATGCGCCGCACCGCGCCCGCGGTATCGGACAGCACCGGCCAGCGGTTTTCGGACAGCGAGGACAGCCAGTTAGCAAGTTCCATGCGGGTGACGCCAGATCAAGAGTTCGGTTTGCAGTGGGCCGGAGAGCGGCAAACGCTGCTGCGGCGCCATCCCTTGTATCATAAAAGTGTTACTCACCAGTATGGCACCGGGGTGGCAACAGCGCTGGAACTGCTGCCAGACCCGCGCCATCGGCACCGGCGACAGAAAGGCATGCACCACATCGTAGGGCTGCCAGTCCAGCCGCCAGAAGCTGCCAAAGCGCAAGCAGGCATTGCCCGGCCGCCCGGCGCGCCAGTAGCGCCAGCGGCTCCACAGCCACGGCAGCAGCGCATTTTCCACGCCGCACACCGTGAGGTCGGGACGCAAGGCGGCCAACTGCAGCACCACGCGGCCATCGCCACTACCCAGATCCAGCACCCGCGCACCAGCGGGCAGCGCCGCCACCAGCGCCGCAATACTCTCCTGCGACGACAGATACAGCGGCACCTGTTCGGTCAGCGCGTTGCGTGACAACGCCAGGCACAGCAACAGCCCCAGCAGGTAGAGCCAGCCCGGCAACTGCAGCTGCAAGGCCAGCAGCACCGCCGGCATGAACAGCAGATGCAGGCCCAGGCCGTAGCCGCGCACGCCGGCCAGCCAGGCCAGCAGCCCGGCCGCCACCAGCTGCAGCGCCACCCAGCGCCACGGCATGGCCAGCGGCGCCACGATGCTCCAGGCCAGTACCGCCGCCAGCAGCTGTACCAGCAGCGCCCGCGCGATGGCGCGCAGACGCACTTACTGGCCGCCCTCGGCAGCAGGCGCCGGCACCGCGCCAGGTTCCGCCTGCTGGGCGCCGCCATCGGTACGAATGCGCTCTTCCGCTTCCTTGGTCAGGATCACGATGGCGATGCGGCGGTTTTCCGAACTGAACACGTTCTGCTTGTTGATCGGGTCGGCCGCGCCCAGCCCCACCACGCGCAGGACTTTCTCGTCGGCCATGCCGCCTGCCACCATCTCGCGCCGAGCCGCGTTGGCCCGGTCCGACGACAGCTCCCAGTTGGTGTAGCCGGCAGCGCTACCGGTAAAGCGATTGGCATCGGTATGGCCGGAAATGCTGATCTTGCTGTCGATGCCGTTCAGCTCGCGGCCGATCTGCTGCAGGATGATGCGGGTATGCTCCAGCGGCACAAAACCGCCAGACTGGAACATCGGCCGGTTCTGCTCATCGATGATCATGATGCGCAGGCCGTCCGGCGTCATTTCCATGCGAATCTGTTTTTCCAGCGCCTTCAACGCCTCGTTCTTGCTCAGCGTCACATCCAGCTGCTGCTGGATGCGCTGCTGCAGCTGGCGCATTCTCTTGTCCTGCTCGCCGCGGCTTTTGACATCGGCGGTTTCCTGCCGCGGACTGCCCTTGGACACCACCCCGGTCGACTTGGTGAGGTCGGTGCCTCCGCCCTTGATCACCGAGGTCGAGGCGCCGGTGCCCTCGCCGCCCTGCAGCGCGGTTTTCAGCGGGGTACGGAAGTAGTCGGAAATACCGGCCAGCATGCCGGACGAGGTGGAGCCCAGCAGCCACATCAGCAGGAAGAACGCCATCATCGCGGTAACGAAGTCGGCGTAGGCGATCTTCCATGCGCCACCGTGGTGGCCGTGGCCGCCTTTCTTGATTTTCTTGACGACAATGGGGCGTTGCGATTCGTCTGCCATGCTGCCTGCCTTTGTACGTGTGCCACCGTCCGGGCCAAAGGTTGGCCGCAGCGGTCCAGGCGTTGCGAAAAGAGATGCTGGCAGCACGCCGGCCCACCCAGCATGCTGCCACCAGCTCCTGCGATCGCTTTGAATAGAAAAAAGCGGGTTTGATTGTATCAAAACCCGCTTTGGCTGAGTTGCTGCCGGCAACGAATCAGGCCAGGCCGCGCTCGCGCAGTTTCTTCTCGAAAGTTTCCACGCTGCGGGCGGCGGTGCCCAGCATGCTGTCGATCTCGGCCTTGCTGATCACCAGCGGCGGTGCGGACACCATGTGGTCGCCGCAGGCACGCATGATCAGGTTATTACCGAAGAAGATGTCGCGGCACATGGTGCCCATCTCGCCCCAGTTGTCGAACAGCTCGCGCTTGGCCTTGTCCTTCACCAGCGTGAACGCCTGGATCAGGCCCACGCCGCGCACGTCGTCCACGTGCTCGAACTGGCTGAAGGTCTCGCGCCAGCGCTGCTGCATGTAAGGGCCGGTTTCCTCGCGCACGCGCTGCACGATACCCTCGTCGCGCAGTGCCTGAACGTTGGCGTGCGCCACCGCTGCTGCCACCGGGTGGCCGGAGTAGGTGAAGCCGTGGTTGAAGTCGCCGCCTGCGGCCAACGTTGCCGCCACGTCGTTGCCAACGAACACCGCGCCGATCGGCAGGTAGCCGGAGGACAGGCCCTTGGCGGTGGTGAAAATGTCTGGCTTGAAGCCGAAATGCTGCTGGCCGAACCACTCGCCGGTGCGGCCAAAGCCGCAGATCACTTCGTCGGCCACCAGCAGGATGTCGTACTTGCGGCAGATGCGCTCCACTTCCGGCCAGTAGGTTGACGGCGGGATGATCACGCCGCCGGCACCCTGGATCGGTTCGCCAACGAAAGCGGCCACCTTGTCGGCGCCGATTTCTAGAATCTTGTCTTCCAGCCAGCGCGCCGCGGCCACGCCGAACTCTTCCGGCGTCATGTCCTTGCCGTGCTTGTAGTACCACGGCTGTTCGATGTGGGCGATGCCCGGAATCGGCAGGTCGCCCTGCTCGTGCATATAGCTCATGCCGCCCAGCGAGGCGCCACCGATGGTGGAGCCGTGATAGCCATTCCAGCGGCCGATCAGGGTTTTCTTCTGCGGCTTGCCCTTCACATCCCAGTAGCGGCGCACCATGCGGATCATGGTATCCACCGACTCGGAACCGGAGTTGGTGTAGAACACGTGCTCGAAGCCGGTCGGCGCCACTTCGGCCAGCAGGCGCGACAGTTCCACCACCGCCGGGTGCGAGGTCTTGAAGAAGGTGTTGTAGTAGGCCAGCTCGTCCATCTGGCGCTTGGCGACTTCAGACAGATCCTTGCGGCCGTAGCCGATGTTCACGCACCACAGGCCGGCCATGCCGTCGGTGATCTTGTTGCCTTCGCTATCCCACAGATAGATACCGTCGGCGTGGGTAATCATGCGCACGCCCTGCTCGTTCAGCGAGGCGGTGTCGGTAAACGGGTGCAGGTGATGGGCGGCGTCCAATTCGCGCCACTGAGCGGTGCTGCGTTGTTGCTGCGTCATTTCTACTCTCCTAGGTAAGGCCGCCTGCGACCAGGTTGGCCGCAGGCGCGTGCACCGTATTCGTCAGCCCTGCGGACTGCGGTGCTTGTTATAGCGCGTCAGCTGTTACACATGCAGCAGCAGGAAGCGGCGTTCCCACGGGCTGATGACGCGGAAGTACTCGGCAAACTCTTTCTCTTTCATGCCGATGAACATCTTCACGAAGCGCGGGCCCAGCACCTCGGCCAGGTCGTGGCAGCGCGACAGGCGCTCCAGTGCCTCCTCGGTACCGCGCGGGAACTGGAACGGCAGCTCGTAGGCATCGCTGGCCAGCGGGTCGCGCGGCTTGATCTTGTTGATGATGCCGAGGTAGCCGCAGGCCAGGGTGGCGGCCATGGCGATGTACGGGTTCACGTCCACGCCCGGTACGCGGTTTTCCACGCGGCGTGCCGCCGGCGAGGAATGCGGCACGCGCAGGCCCACGGTGCGGTTGTCGTAGCCCCACTCCACGTTGGTCGGCGCCGCGGTGTAGCGCGACAGGCGACGGTAGGAGTTCACGTACGGTGCGAAGAACGGCATGCACTCCGGCAGGTAGTGCTGCAGACCGCCGATGAAGTACAGGAACATCTCGGACGGGCTGCCGTCCGGGTTGCTGAACAGGTTCTTGCCGGTGTTGATGTCGGTCACGCTCTGGTGAATGTGCATCGCACTGCCCGGCTCGCCTTCCATCGGCTTGGCCATGAAGGTGGCGTACATATTGTGGCGGAACGCCGCCTCGCGCACGGTGCGCTTGAACAGGAACACCTGGTCGCACAGATCCAGCGCGTTGCCGTGCAGGAAGTTGATCTCCATCTGCGCGGTGCCGATTTCATGAATCAGCGTGTCCACTTCCAGGTTCTGCGCGTGGCAGTAGTCGTAGATGTCTTCGAACAGCGGGTCGAACTCGTTCACCGCGTCGATGGCGTAGGAGCGGCGGCCGAATTCGGCGCGACCGGTACGACCGATCGGCGGTGCCAGCGGAATGTCCGGATCCGGGTTCGGGGAAAGCAGGTAGAACTCCATCTCCGGTGCCACGACCGGCGCCCAGCCGTTATCGGTGTACAGCTGCAGCACGCGGCGCAGCACGCTGCGCGGTGCCACTTCCACCGGCGAGCCGTCGGCGCGGAAGGCGTCGAAGATCAGCTGTGCGGTCGGGTCGGTTGCCCACGGCACGAAGCGCAGGCTGTCGGGGTCGGGCTTGAGCACCATGTCCGGATCGGTCAGGTCCAGCATGCTGTCGTCGGGGTAGTCCCCGGTAACCGTCTGGATCAGTACCGCTTCCGGCAGGCGCATTTCCGCTTCGGACACGAACTTGTCCTTGGGAACGATCTTGCCGCGTGCAACGCCGGTCATATCCGGAACAATGCACTCCACTTCAGTGATTCTGTGCTCTCGCAACCATTCGAACATTTGGTGACTCATGATGCTTTCCTCTTTTCTCCGGCCGCGCGGGTGGTCAGACCCGGGGCGGATGGTTTGCCGAGTACGCGCCGGCTATTGGTTCCGGCGCATACGGCGCTCTCGGCAGGCGTCGCCGAAAGCCTTCAAAATCGCTTGGGATACTTTGTTGTTCCAGTATTTCCACTCTGGATGCCACTGCACGGCAAAGGCAAAGTTGCGGGCGTTCGCCACGCGGTAGGCCTCCACCAGGCCGTCCTCGGCCAGCGCCTCCACTTCCAGCCCCGGCGCCAGCCGCTTGATGCCCTGCTGGTGGATGGAATTCACCATCGCGCTGTCGCAACCCAGCCAGCCCTGCAGCAAGCCGCCTGCGGCCAACGTTACCGCGTGCGCCGGGCCGTACATCTCGTCCACGTCGCTGGTATCCGGCTCGCGGTGGTCGTTCAGCCCCGGCTGCTCCTGCACGTGCTGATGCAGCTCGCCGCCCAGTACCACGTTGATTTCCTGGAAGCCGCGGCAGATGCCCAGCAGTGGCACGCCTTCGTCCACCAGCATGCGGATCAGCGGTAGCGTGGTGGCGTCGCGCGCCACATCGTGCAAGGTGCCTTCGCGGCTGGGTTCGCCCTGGTAATGCTGCGGCTCGACGTTGGACGGCGAGCCCGGCAGCAGCACGCCGTCGACCAGATCGACAATGGCGCGCAGCTGTGCGGCATCTCCCAGCGCAGGAATCAGGATGGCGATGCCGCCCGCCCCGCCCACCGCGGCGGTAATGTACTTCTCACCCACCGCGTGGAACGGGAACAACCCGATCTGCTTTACATCACATGGAATACCGATAATCGGTTGCTGCATGATTTCCTCGGTTGCTTAACTGGCAGCCTTGATCGCCGCCAACGGTTCTACATAGTCATAACCCAGATCGCGTGCCACCGCGGCGTAGGTCACCTGGCCGCGGCACACGTTCAGGCCGTTGCGCAGATGCGGGTTACTGGTCAACGCCTCGGCCCAGCCCTTGCCGGCCAGCTCCAGCACATACGGCAAGGTGGCATTGGTCAACGCCATGGTGGAGGTGCGCGCCACCCCGCCCGGCATGTTGGCCACGCAGTAGTGCACGATGCCGTCCACGATGTAGGTCGGGTCCTGGTGCGTGGTGGCGCGGCTGCTTTCGAAGCAGCCTCCCTGGTCGATGGCCACATCCACCAGCACCGCGCCGGTCTTCATATTCTTCAGCATGCTGCGGCTCACCAGCTTGGGCGCCGCCGCGCCGGGCACCAGCACCGCGCCGACCACCATGTCGGCATCGCGGATCGATTCCTCGATGTTGGCCGCATTGGACATCAGCGTCTTGATGCGCCCCTGGTAAATACTGTCGATTTCCTTCAGCCGGCCCAGCGACTTGTCCAGCAGGGTGACATCCGCCCCCAGCCCCAGCGCCATGCGCGCCGCGTTCAGGCCCACCACGCCACCGCCGATCACCACCACCTTGGCCGGCGCCACACCCGGCACGCCACCCAGCAGCACACCGCGGCCGCCCTGGGCCTTTTCCAGCGAATGCGCGCCCGCCTGCACCGCCATGCGGCCGGCCACTTCCGACATCGGCGCCAGCAAGGGCAGGCCGCCACGTTCGTCAGTCACCGTCTCGTAGGCAATGGCAATCGCCTCGGACTCCACCAGCAAACGGGTCTGCTCCGGGTCCGGCGCCAGATGCAGATAAGTGAACAACACCTGCCCGGGGCGCAGCATGCGACACTCCACCGGCTGCGGCTCCTTGACCTTGATGATCATGTCGGCGGCGGCAAACACCGCTTCGGCCGACGCCGCGATCGACGCCCCCGCCTGCAGGTAGTGTTCGTCGGCAAAACCGATCGCCAAACCGGCCTGGCTCTGCACCACTACCGCGTGGCCGGCAGCCACAATTTCACGCACACCGGACGGCGTAAGGCCGACGCGATACTCGTGATTTTTGATCTCCTTCGGAACGCCTATTAACATAGCTGTCTCCTTTGGGTGTGTCGTGATCTGTTGTACAGGTGTTGTTTAAAAAAATCTACAACAAGCTTGCAACCACACACTGATTTTGACTATAAATTGCACACGTTGCAAAGATTTTTCGTTATTGCAGCGCAGCAAAGCAGCCAAAAGCGGTCAAAATCCTTATCATTGAACGTCTAAAATTATTAACATACGGATTGGACAGAAAGCATGGATGTCGGAGCACGACTACGGATGGTTCGCGAACGCATGGGTCTTTCCCAGCGCGAACTGGCCAAACGAGCTGGCGTTACCAACGGCACGATCTCTTTGATCGAGCAGAATCGCGTCAGCCCTTCGATCAGTTCGCTGCGCAAGGTGCTGGAAGGCATGCCGATGACCCTGTCGGATTTCTTCACCTTTGACGCAGACCCGCAACAGCCGCGCGTGTTCTACACCCACGACGAGCTCCCCAACCTGGGCAACGACCAGATCCAGCTGCTGCTGGTCGGCACGTCCCACGAGCGTCGCGACATCGCCATCCTGCGCGAGGTGTACCAGCCCGATGCCGATACCGGCCCGGAAATGCTGATGCACGAAGGCCAGGAAGGCGGCGTGGTCCTGAAAGGCAGCATCGAAGTTACCGTGGGTAACGACGTGCGCGTCCTGGGGCCGGGCGACGCTTATTACTTTGATAGCAAGTTGCCACACCGTTTTCGCAACGTCGGCGGCGATACCTGCGAAATAGTCAGCGCAAGTTCGCCCCCTACGTTCTGACCGCCCCCGACACCGGGCGGATAGACACAACAAAGGAGAAGCACAATGGCCCGCACCCACGCTGAGTGGAAAGCCCTTTCCAGCGACCTCAAGATCGAAGGCCGCGCCTTTATCGACGGGCATTACGTCGACGCGGCCGATGGCCGCACCTTCGATTGCATCAACCCGGCAACCGGCGCCAAGCTCGCCAGCATTGCCTGGGCGGGTGAGCACGAAGTGGAGCTGGCGGTCAAAGCCGCCCGCCGCGCCTTCGATAACGGCGGCTGGGCCGACCTGGCCCCGCTGGTCCGCGGCCGCATCCTGAAGCGCTTTGCCGCACTGATTCGCGAGCACCGCGATGAACTGGCACTGCTGGAAAGCCTGGATGCCGGCAAGCCGATCGGCGACACCACCACGGTGGACGTACCGGGTGCAGC
This sequence comes from Vogesella facilis, assembly GCF_042648525.1. Classification (NCBI taxonomy): domain Bacteria; kingdom Pseudomonadati; phylum Pseudomonadota; class Betaproteobacteria; order Neisseriales; family Chromobacteriaceae; genus Vogesella; species Vogesella facilis. The sequence continues at coordinate 35,005 of NZ_JBHRXN010000009.1, read as the reverse complement.
CTATTGCGTGGAATGGTTTGCCGAAGCCATCGACAAGATCGGCGGCGAAGTCGCCCCGGTCGACCCGAAGCTGGTGGGCCTGGTCACCCGTGAAGCCATCGGTGTGGTGGCCGCGGTGGTGCCGTGGAACTTCCCGATCCTGATGGCCAGCTGGAAGTTCGGACCGGCGTTGGCCGCCGGCAATGCGCTACTGCTGAAGCCGTCGGAAAAATCGCCGCTGACCGCCATCCGCCTGGCAGCGCTGGCCAAGGAAGCCGGCATGCCGGACGGCATCTTCCAGGTACTACCGGGTGCCGGCGACGTGGGCAAACGGCTGGCCATGCACATGGACATCGACTGCATCGCCTTCACCGGCTCCACCGGCGTGGGCAAGCTGATCGCCGCCGACGCCGCGCAGTCCAACCTCAAGCGCGTATGGCTGGAGCTGGGCGGCAAGTCGCCCAACATCGTGCTGCAGGATTGCCCGGATATCGCCCGTGCCGCCCGCACCGCCGCCGGCGCCATCTTCTACAACATGGGCGAGATGTGCACCGCCGGCTCGCGCCTGCTGGTACACGAGGACATCAAGGACGCCTTCGTCGCTGAATTCAAGAAGGCCGCTGCCGGCTACAGTCCGGCCGACCCACTGGACCCAGCCACCGGCATGGGCGCCATCGTCGACCGCCTGCAGTACGACAAGGTGCTGTCCTACATCGACAAGGCCAAGGCCGAAGGTGCCGAGCTGGTATGCGGCGGCAAGGCCGCCCACGTCGATACCGGCCTGTTCATCGAGCCGACCGCCTTCCTCTGCCAGCGTCCGGACATGACCATCTGCCGCGAGGAGATCTTCGGCCCGGTACTGTCCATCATCACCTTCAAGGACGTGGAAGAAGCGATCCGCATCGCCAACGACACCGAGTACGGCCTGGCCGCCGCGGTATGGACCAGCAATGTCACCACCGCGCACCAGGTGTCGCGCCGTCTGCGCGCCGGCACGGTGTGGGTGAACTGCTACGACGAAGGCGGCGACATGAACTTCCCGTTCGGCGGCTTCAAGCAATCCGGCAACGGCCGCGACAAGTCGCTGCACGCGCTGGAGAAGTACACCGAGCTGAAATCGACGCTGATCAAGCTGTAAGCCAGCGCGATCCTTGCACCACGGGCCTGCGGGCCCGTTTTCTTTTTTGTCGGCGGCGAACAGATTCCCCGGCAAAATGTCGCAATAAGCAAAGCAGCCAGGCGGCAACAGCCCGCATACTGTCAGCAAACGGCCGCCCGCCCGACTAAGCACTACCGGCAGCGCCGCCCGCCCTACACCGAAAGAGGTAGCCGGCGGCCTACCACCGGCCAACTGGCAGGGCGCTTGCTTTGACCTAGACTGTGTGCAATTCACCCGTATCGGAAAGTGTCGTATGTTGTCCGACCGCTTTGGCAGAACCATCGAATACCTGCGTGTCTCGGTAACCGACCGCTGCGACCTGCGTTGCAGCTACTGCATCCCGAAAGGCTTCAAGGGCTTCGAAGAGCCGGAAAACTGGCTGACCTTCGACGAGATGGAGCGCGTGATCGCCGCCTTTGCCCGCCTGGGCACCCGCCGCTTCCGCCTCACCGGCGGCGAGCCACTGCTGCGCCGCAACCTGCCCGAGTTGGCTGCACGGCTGTCGGCGCTGCCCGGCGTGGAAGACCTGTCGCTGACCACCAATGGCACCCAGCTGGACAAACACGCCAAGGCGCTGTTCGACGCCGGCCTGGGCCGCCTCAACGTGAGCCTGGATTCGCTGCGCCGCGACTGCGTGCAGGAGATCAGCGGCAGCGACAGCCTGGAGAAAGTGCTGCACGGCCTGTCCGCCGCGCGCGATGCCGGCTTCAAGACCATCAAGATCAATATGGTGCCGATGGTGGGCGTCAACGATGGCGACATCGAGGCGATGATCGCCTTCTGCATCGAACACGGTTTCATCCTGCGCCTGATCGAGGCGATGCCGATGGGCAGCACCGGCCAGCACACCCAGGGCCTGAACCTGTCGCGCTTGCTGGCCGAACTCAGCCAGCGCTTCGACCTGCAGGAAAGCTGCAAGACCCTGGGCGGCGGCCCTGCCCGCTACTGGGAAAGCCGCGACGGCCGCTTCACCCTGGGGCTGATCACGCCGATGTCGCAGCACTTCTGCGCCACCTGCAACCGCGTGCGGCTGTCGGTGGACGGCACTATGTACATGTGCCTGGGGCAGGAGGAACGCTTCGAACTGCGCCCGCTGCTGCGCGCCGGCTGCAGCGATGCCGAGCTGGAAGCCGCCATCCGCCACGCCATCGAACTGAAGCCGGAAAAGCACGAATTCATCGAGCGCCCGAACCAGGTGGTGCGCTTCATGTCGATGACCGGCGGCTGACGCAAGGTTGGCCGCAGCCGCTGCGGCCAACCTTGGCGGGCTCTGCTGCAGCCGGTTTCCCCTTGAGACTGGCCGCACCAGAACCTCTCAAGCGAGCCGCATCATGAACTCGGTCGAACCGCTGCTGGAAGGCTTCCGCCGCTTTCAGCAAGACTATTTTTCCCCGGAACAGAACCTGTACGAAGCGCTGCGCCACGGCCAGCACCCGGCCACGCTGGTGATCGGCTGCTGCGATTCGCGCGTGCACCCGCCGGCACTGATGAGCAGTCAGCCGGGTGAGATGTTCGTGGTGCGCAACGTGGCCAACCTGGTGCCGCCCTACGATGCCGGCAACCAGCACGCCAGCGTGGCGGCGGCGCTGGAATTCGCGGTGCTGAGCCTGAACGTGGAGCGCATCATCGTGATGGGGCACGCCGGCTGTGGCGGCATCCGCGCGCTGATGCAGCGCAGCACGCCGGCGGACAGCGCCCTCACCCGCTGGCTGGACATCGCCGCGCCGGCACGCGATTTCGTCTACCGCAGCTACGGCCACGAGGACGAGGCGCAGCGCCTGCGCCGCTGCGAACAGGCCGCCATCATGGTGTCGCTGGACAATCTGCTGAGCTACCCGTGGCTGGCAGAAAAAGTGCAGGCCGGCCAGCTGGTGCTGGACGGCTGGTACTTCGATCTCAACGACGGCGCACTGTGGGGCTACGATGCCGCCGGCAAGGCCTTCGTGCCGCTGGTGTGCCCGCTGCAACCCAGACAGCAGGCCTCCGCCGCCTGAGCCAAGGTTGGCCGCACGCTGCGGCCAACCTTGCGCGCAATGACAAAGCCCTTTCGCCAGGCGAAAGGGCTTTGTCGTGCGGCGCGCTACATTACCAGCCCGGGCAAGCACCGGGCCGGCATGCACTAACTCAGCGCAACACCACGGTGCGATTCCCGTTCATGAACACCCGGCGCTCCAGATGGAAGCGCACCGCGCGCGCCAGCGCCAGGCACTCCATGTCGCGGCCGACGGTCAGCAGCTGCTCGGCGCTGTGCGCGTGATCCACCCGCTCCACCACCTGTTCGATGATCGGGCCTTCGTCCAGATCGTCGGTCACGTAGTGCGCGGTGGCGCCGATCAGCTTCACGCCGCGCGCATGCGCCTGGTGGTAGGGCTTGGCGCCCTTGAAACCGGGCAGGAAGGAATGATGGATGTTGATGGCGCGGCCGGACAGCAGGCGCGAGGTGTGTTCCGACAGCACCTGCATATAGCGCGCCAGCACCACCAGCTCGGCGCCGGTGGCTTCCACCAACGCCAGCAGCGCCGCCTCCTGCTGCGGCTTGCTGTCCGCCGTCAGCGGCAGGTGGTGGTAGGGAATGCCGTAGGCCTGCGCGATCGGCGCCAGGTCCGGGTGGTTGGACACCACCGCCACCACATCCATGTCCAGATCGCCCATCTTGCGGCGATACAGCAGGTCGTTCAGGCAGTGATCCAGCTTGGACACCATGATCAGCACGCGCGGGCGCACGCGGCTGTCGTGCAGCGCCCACTCCACCACGCCCTGCTCGGTCAGGCCGGCCAGGCCCTCGCGCAAACTGCTCTCGGCAAAAGTGCCATCCAGCGCGTGAAAGGTGCAGCGCACGAAAAAGCGTTCGGTGTCCGGGTCGTCGAACACCGCCAGTTCATCGATATAACAGTGTTGCTGGTCCAGCAGCTGCGAAATGCGGGCAACCTGGCCCGGGCCGCTGCGACAGGTGCAGGTCAGGGTGTAACGGTGGGATGCGGTCATGGTGTTGTCTCCTTGTGCCTGCCATTCATCTTGCCAGCCCGCGCGGGGCATTGCGGCCAACCTTAGCCTGCTGCTAGCTTGCATACTGGTCGCCAGCCGTCACCGGATGGCCATTTCTGGACATTCGCCGTGGTCGGGCCGACATGGGTTGATGTCGGAAACAGACAGGAATCGCCGCGACAGTCGTGGCCCAATGCCGTCATACCATAGGGCGACCAGCAAGGAGACGACGTGAACACCCCCATTCTGTGCAGTTATATCGGTGGCCGCAGCATCGACAATCCGGCGCTGCCGCTGCTGGACAATATCGAACCGGCCACCGGCAAGGTACTGTGCCGCGTCCAGCAGGCCGGCGACGACGAAGTGGCGCTGGCGGTCGAGACCGCCAAGCAGGGCTTTGCCGTGTGGTCGGCGATGAGCGGCGCCGAGCGCGGCCGCATCCTCAACCGTGCCGCGCAGCTGCTGCGCGAGCGCAACGCCGAGCTGGCGCTGCTGGAAGTGCGCGACAACGGCAAACCGATCCAGGAAGCCGAGGTGGTGGACGTGATGTCCGGCGCCGATTGCGTGGAATACTTCGGCGGCCTGGCCGCCAGCATCCATGGCCAGCAGTTCGCACTCAAGGGCGCCTTCGCCTACACCCGCCGCGAACCGCTGGGCGTGTGCCTGGGCATTGGCGCCTGGAACTACCCGATCCAGATCGCCTGCTGGAAATCCGCGCCGGCGCTGGCCTGTGGCAATGCCATGATCTACAAACCGGCCTCGCTCACCCCGATGAGCGCCATCGAGCTGGCCAAGATCTACACCGAAGCCGGCGTGCCGGATGGCGTGTTCAACGTGATCCTCGGCAGCTCCAAACCGGCACGGCAGCTGATCGCCCACCCGGACGTGGCCAAGGTATCGGTGACCGGCTCGGTGGAAACCGGCAAGGCCATCATGGCCGATGCCGCCAAGACCCTGAAGCGCGTCACCATGGAACTGGGCGGCAAGTCACCGCTGATCATCTTCGACGACGCCGATCTGGACCAGGCAGTGTCCGCCGCCATGCTGGCCAACTTCTACACCCAGGGCGAAATCTGCACCAACGGTACCCGCGTGTTCGTACACGAGTCCATTCACGATGCCTTCCTGGAAAAACTGGTAACCCGCACCCGCAAGCTGAAGATCGGCGACCCACTGCTGCCGGACACCCAGGTAGGCGCGCAGATTTCCGGCGACCACGCCGCCACCGTGCTGCGCTATATCGAACAGGGCATCGCCGAAGGCGCCAGCCTGCTGGCCGGCGGCCAGCGCGTGGAAGTGCCGGGCTGCGAGGGCGGCCACTTCGTCGCCCCCACCATCTTTGCCGGCTGTCACGACGAGATGAGCATCGTGCGCGAGGAAATCTTCGGGCCGGTGATGTCGGTGCTGAAATTCAAGGACGAGGCCGAGGTGCTGGCCCGCGCCAACGACACCCGCCTCGGCCTGGCCGCCGGCGTGTTCACCCGTGACCTGGCGCGCGGCCACCGCATGGTTGAAAAACTGCAGGCCGGCGTTTGCTGGATCAACAACTACAACATCACGCCGATCGAAATGCCGTTCGGCGGGCTGAAGGAATCCGGCATCGGCCACGAGAACAGCCTGGCCACGCTGGACTACTACACCCAGCTGAAGAGCGTGTACGTGGAGCTGAGCGGCGTCGCCTGCCCGTACGAATAAGGCACGCGCCCCCGGCGCCCCACTCGCCCGCTGCGGCCAACCTGGCGCGGCGGGCGCGCCCGTACCGTTTACCGCAATGTCCGCCCACCCTGAACGCGGCCCCGCCGCAAGAGAACGGTCATGAAACAGGAATTCGACTACATCATCGTCGGCGCCGGCTCCGCCGGCTGCGTGCTGGCCGCGCGGCTGACCGAGGATGCCGATGTCAGCGTGCTGCTGCTGGAAGCCGGCGGCCCGGACTGGCGGCTGGACTGGCGCACGCAAATGCCGTCGGCGCTGGCCTATCCGCTGCAGGGCAAGACCTACAACTGGGCCTACACCACCCAGCCCGAGCCGCACATGGGCAACCGCATCATGACCCAGGGCCGCGGCAAGGGCCTGGGCGGCTCCTCGCTGATCAACGGCATGGTCTATATCCGCGGCAATGCCATGGATTACGACAACTGGGCCAAGAACAAGGGGCTGGAAGACTGGAGCTACCGCGACTGCCTGCCCTACTTCCGCAAGGCGGAAACCTATGACAAGGGCGGCAACGACTACCACGGCGACGCCGGCCCGCTGCACGTCACCACCCCCAAGGCCGACATCTCGCCGCTGTTCGCCGCCTTCGTCGCCGCCGGCGAGCAGGCCGGCCACCCGCGCACCGACGACCTGAACGGCTACCGTCAGGAAGGCTTCGGCCCGATGGACCGCACCACCACCGCCGACGGCCGCCGCTGCAGCACCTCGCTGGCCTACCTCGATACCGCGCGGCAGCGGCCAACCCTGCAGGTGAAAACCCGCGCCGTGGCCGACCGCATCCTGTTCGACGGCAAGCGCGCCATCGGCGTCAGCTACCTGCAGGGCGGCAGCTGGCATGAGGCGTACGCCAGCCGCGAGGTGATCGTCAGCAACGGCGCCATCGCCAGCCCGCAGCTGCTGCAGCGCTCCGGCGTGGGCAATGCCGACGAGCTGCGCGCCATGGGCATCAATAGCGTGGTGCACCTGCCCGGTGTGGGCGAAAACCTGCAGGATCACCTGGAGATGTACCTGCAGTACGAATGCCTGAAGCCGGTGTCGCTGTACCCGGCGCTGCAGTGGTGGAACAAGCCGCCGATCGGCATCGAATGGTATCTGCGCGGCACCGGCATCGGCGCCAGCAACCACTTCGAGGCCGGCGGCTTCATCCGCAGCAGCAGCGAGTTCGCCTGGCCCAACCTGCAGTACCACTTCATTCCGCTGGCGATGAACTACGACGGCAGCAACCCGGTGAAGGCGCACGGCTTCCAGTGCCACGTCGGCTCGATGCGCTCGCCCAGCACCGGCAGCGTCAAGCTAAAGAGCTGCGACCCGCGCGACCATCCGATCCTGCGCTTCAACTACATGGCGCACGACATCGACTGGCAGGAGTTCCGCGCCGGGGTGCGCATCACCCGCGAGATCATCGCCCAGCAGGCGATGGACGAGTTCCGCGGCAAGGAGATCAAGCCCGGCATGATGATCAAGAGCGATGCCGAGATCGACGCCTTCGTGCGCGAGCACGCCGAGACCGCGCTGCACCCGTCCTGTACCTGCAAGATGGGCGACGCCAGCGACCCGATGGCGGTGGTGGATGGCGAAGGCCGCGTGCATGGCCTGGCCGGCCTGCGCGTGGTGGATGCGTCGATCATGCCGCAGGTCACCACCGGCAACCTCAACGCCCCCACCATCATGCTGGCGGAGAAGATCGCCGACCGCATCCGCGGTCGTGCACCGCTGGCGCGCTCGCAGGCCGCCTACTTTGTTGCCGGCCAGCAGCCGGTCAAACTGGCCGAGGCCGCTGCGCGCGACCCGCAGGCCGCCCTGCTGTGGTACCCGCCCAAACCAGCGACCGTACGCTGATTCGTCTGAGGTATGGCCTCCCTTCTGGCGCACCGTGTGGTGCGCTTTTTTTATTGGCGCCATCGGCAGGACAAAAAAAACGGCCCGCCAGTTGCGAGCCGTTTTTTCATATCCGAATATTTCAGCAGATGACTGCCAGATCTTCCTTCGACAGCCAGTCGCTGCCACCACGCGGCCAGGCCACCAGCACGCCGCGCGCCTTGTCGTAGGCCACCACGGTGCCGTCGAACTTCTTCACATAGCCATGCGGGGCGTAATTCACGCGCAGACCGGCTTCCAGTTGAGTGTTGTTGTTACGCAGCAGTGCCAGCAGGCTAGAGATAATGTATTTCATTTCAGCTTCCAATATGTTTTCAGTCATCAAACTATGCCGGAATTGTAGCGCCATCTTGTGCAATGCAACATCAAGATTGCGACATCAATGTTCGATACTGATCATATAAATGTATCTTTACGAATCCATTACAGTCGATAACGAAAACACCTCGCCGCCACACCATCGCCAGCGCCCGCCTCCCGCCGGCCAGGCAAACTGTCGCAAAAAAGCCGCATTTCTCATAAAAATCAAAATATTAGAATCGGCCACCCATGCTGCCGGCCGCCGCCGCCGCATTGCCATAGCCGACCGCTTTCATGCCATGACCGACGCAAATAGTGTGCTTTTCGCCGCCGCTGCGCGCCACGCCGCCACCGCGCTGCCGGGCGGTAAAAAAGCCACCGCCGGCATGCATTGACGCCCTTCCGGGTGCTCTCTAGATTGACTGACAGCCATGTCAGGCAGACAGGAGAGATCGCCCGGGTACGCACCCAGCGGCGGCGCCGAAGGGGAATCGCCCCGAAAACTCTCAGGCAAAAGAACTGTCCTGCCCAGGCTCTCTGGAGAGCAGATGCGCGCCCGCGCATCTCGCCGAAGGCAGCACGGCGCGTCAGCAGCACCACGCGCCCAATCTCTCAGGCACACGGACAGAGGGGGCAAACACGGTCGCCAGCGACCACCCACCCCGTTTATCGGGCTTGCGGCCAACGTTGGCCGCAGCCCACCCGTTTGGAGAGCGCCATGTTTACCCAGGATATGCAGATTGCCGGCTTCGACGACGCCCTGTGGGCCGCCATGCAGGCCGAAGACCAACGCCAGCAGGACCACATTGAGCTGATCGCCTCCGAGAACTACACCAGCCCGCGCGTGATGCAGGCCCAGGGCAGCCAGCTCACCAACAAGTATGCCGAGGGCTACCCCGGCAAGCGCTACTACGGCGGCTGCGAACATGTGGACGTAGTGGAGCAGCTGGCCATCGATCGCGCCAAGCAGCTGTTCGGCGCCGACTACGCCAACGTGCAGCCGCACTCCGGCAGCCAGGCCAACGCCGCCGTCTACATGGCGCTGCTGGAGCCGCACGACACCGTGCTCGGCATGAGCCTGGCCCACGGTGGCCACCTCACCCACGGCGCCAAGGTCAATTTCTCCGGCAAGATCTACCACGCGGTGCAGTACGGCCTGAACCCGGAAACCGGCGAGATCGACTACGACGAAGTGCAGCGCATGGCCAATGAATACCAGCCGAAGATGATCGTGGCCGGTTTCTCCGCCTACTCGCTGATCGTCGACTGGAAACGCATGCGCGAGATCGCCGACAGCATCGGCGCCTACCTGTTCGTGGACATGGCGCACGTGGCCGGCCTGGTGGCGGCCGGGCTGTACCCGAACCCGATTCCGCACGCCCACGTGGTGACCACCACCACCCACAAGACCCTGCGCGGCCCGCGCGGCGGCCTGATTCTGGCTGCAGCCAACCCGGAGCTGGAGAAGAAACTGAATTCGGTGGTGTTCCCCGGCATCCAGGGCGGCCCGCTGATGCACGTGATCGCCGCCAAGGCGGTGGCGTTCCAGGAGGCGCTGCAGCCGGAGTTCGTCGACTATCAAAAACAGGTGCTGACCAACGCTCGCGCCATGGTGGCGGTGTTCCAGGAGCGCGGCTACAGCATCGTGTCCGGCAAGACCGACGACCACCTGTTCCTGCTAAGCCTGATCGACAAGGGCCTGACCGGCAAGGCGGCCGACGCCGCGCTGGGCGCCGCCCACATCACCGTGAACAAGAACGCAGTGCCGAACGACCCGCAAAGCCCGTTCGTGACCAGCGGCATCCGCATCGGCACCCCGGCCATCACCAGCCGCGGTTTCAAGGAAACCGAAGCCCGCCAGGTGGCGCACTGGGTGTGCGACATCCTCGACGATATCGACAACCCGGCAGTCAGCGAGCGGGTGAAACGCCAGGTGGCCGAGCTGTGCGCCGCGTTCCCGGTATACCGCGCCGCCAACGGGAGCTGATCATGGCCCTCAGCGTGTTTGATCTGTTCAAGATCGGCATCGGCCCGTCCAGCTCGCACACCGTCGGCCCGATGCGCGCCGCGCGGCAGTTTGTCGCCCGTCTGGAAAAAGACGGCCTGCTGCCGGCGGTGGCCAGCGTGCGCTGCGAGCTGTTCGGCTCGCTGGGCGCCACCGGCAAGGGCCACGGCTCCGACATCGCGGTGCTGCTTGGCTTGCAGGGCGAGCTGCCAGATGAAGTGGACACCGACGCGGTGCCGGGCATGGTGGCGGCGATTCGTGACAGCAAGCGGCTGCGGCTGCTGGGCAGCTACGAAATCGCCTTTGCCGAGGGCGAGCACCTGGTGCTGCACAAGCGCAAGACGCTGCCCTTTCACCCCAACGGCATGACTTTCGAGGCGCGCAACGCTCAGGGCGAGACGCTGGACAAGCGCGCCTACTACTCGGTGGGCGGCGGTTTCGTGGTGGACGAGGCGGCGGTGGAAGCCGGCTTCACCCCGCCGGGCAGCGAGGAGCTGCGCCATCCGTTCAGCAGCGGTGCCGAACTGCTGGCACTGTGCCAGCGCCACGGCAAGAGCATCAGCCAGATCATGCTGGAGAACGAGCTGGCCTGGCGCAGCGAGGAGGAAGTGCGCGCCGGCCTGCTGCGCATCTGGCAGGTAATGCAGGGCTGCGTGCAGCGCGGCTGTGCCCACGAAGGCATCCTGCCGGGCGGCATGAAGGTGAAGCGCCGCGCCGCCGACCTGTACCGCAAGCTCACCGATGCGCCGGAAGCCAGCCTGCGCGACCCGCTGACAGTGATGGACTGGGTGAACCTGTACGCGCTGGCGGTGAACGAAGAGAACGCCGGCGGCGGCCGCGTGGTGACCGCGCCCACCAACGGCGCGGCCGGCATCATTCCGGCGGTGCTGCACTACTACGCGCGCTTCGTGCCCGGTGCCAACGACGACGGCGTGGTGCGCTTCCTGCTCACCGCCGGCGCCATCGGCATCCTGTTCAAGCTCAACGCCTCGATCTCCGGCGCCGAGGTCGGCTGCCAGGGCGAGGTCGGCTCCGCCTGCTCGATGGCGGCCGGCGGCCTGGCCGAGGTGATGGGCGCCACGCCGGAGCAGGTGGAGAACGCCGCCGAGATCGGCATGGAACACAACCTGGGGCTGACTTGCGACCCGGTGGGCGGCCTGGTGCAAGTGCCGTGCATCGAGCGCAATGCCATGGCGGCAGTGAAGGCGATCAACGCGGTGCGCATGGCGCTGCGCGGCGACGGCCAGCACTTTGTATCGCTGGACCGGGTGATCAAGACCATGCGCGACACCGGCCGCGACATGAACAGCAAGTACAAGGAAACCGCCCGTGGCGGCCTGGCGATCAATGTGATCGAGGTGCCGGTGAACATCGTGGAGTGCTGATGTAAATTGCGGCCAACGTTGGCCGCAACAACGACAAACGCCCACTAACCGCGGGCGTTTTTTTGCGTGCCGACTGCCGCCGACTCAGGCCAGCTGCAGGCTGACCGCGATATTGCCGCGGGTGGCGTGCGAATACGGGCACACCTGGTGCGCGGCGTCGATCACCGTCTGCGCCGCCTCGGTCGCCACGCCCGGCAGGCTGATGTTCAAGCTTACCGCCAGGCCGAAACCGCTGTCGTCGCGGCCGATGCTCACCGCCACCGCCACTGCCGCCGTGGCAGGCAATGCCACGCGCTGCTGGCCAGCCACCAGCTTGAGCGCCGACAGGAAGCAGGCGGCGTAACCGGCGGCGAACAGTTGCTCCGGGTTGCTGCCGGCACCGTTGCCACCCAGTGCCGGCGGCATGGCCAGCGCGACATCCAGTTGCCGATCGTCACTGACGGCGCGGCCATCACGGCCGCCGGTGGCGGTGGCATGGGCGGTATACAGAACTTGCATGGTGTGCTCCTGGGGTGTGGTTGATGAGCAGCCATAATAATTACACAACTAAATTGCACACAATTTGTATTTGGCAATACAGCCCATTGCCCACCCCTATCGCCGGCCACGCGCCACAAAAAAAGCCGCCATCCGGAGATGGCGGCTTGCTGCGGGAAATGCCGAATTAGTTGGCCAGGTGGCGCTGCACTGCAGCCATGCCGTCCTTGCCGTCGAAGGTGGTCACCCCCGCCAGCCAGCTCTTCAGCATGAACGGGTTCTTCTTCAGGTAGTTCTTGGCAGCGACTTCCGGTTTGGTTTTGTCCATGATCGGACCCATCACGCGGTTTTCGATGTCGGTGGTGAACTGCAGATTGGTCAGCAGTTTCGCCACGTTCGGACAGCGGGTCTGGTAGTCGGTGGCCAGCGCGGTGTACACCTTGGCCTCGCCGAAGTTGGGGCCGAACACGTCATCGCCGCCAGACAGGTAGGCCATCTTGTATTTCACGTTCATCGGATGCGGTTCCCAGCCCAGGAACACTACCCATTTCTTCTGGCGGATAGCGCGTTCCACCTCAGACAGCATGCCAGCCTCGCTGGACTCTACCAGTTTGAAGCCGGACAGGCCGAACTGGTTCTTCTTGATCATGTCCTGGATCAGGTTGTTGCCGTCGTTGCCCGGCTCGATGCCGATGATTTTGCCATCCAGCTTGTCCTTGAACTTGGCGATGTCGGCAAAGGTTTTCAGGCCGGCTGCCGCCACGTAATCGGGCACCGCCAGCGTGTACTTGGCGCCGACCAGGTTGGGACGATCCAGCACCTTGAGCTGGCCGGCCTTGGCAAACGGCTCGATCATCGGCGTCATGCTCGGGTTCCAGTAGCCGAGGAAGGCGTCGATCTGCTTGTTCTTGATGCCGGCAAAGGTGATCGGCACCGAGGCGATGGTGGTGGTCGGTTTGTAGCCCAGCCCTTCCAGCACCACGCTGGCCATGCCGGTGGTGGCGGCGATGTCGGTCCAGCCGACGTCGGCAAAGCGCACTTTCTGACACTGGGCGGATTCGGCCGCCAGCGCCATGCTGCTGACGGTGCCGATCAACAGCGCCCCCGCAATCTTGTAAGCATTCATTGTTTGGCTCCTGCTTCTGCTATTTATTGGATGGCGCGTGGCGCCGGGCTACGGTCACCGGGATGGTGGCCAGCGTCAGCTTGCCACGCCGCCTGCGGCCAACTTGCCTGCGCCCGACAGGCAGTTGTCAGTAGGCGGCGTGGGCATCACATAATGGCGGCTTCCAGCGCCAGCTGCTGCCGCTCGCGGCTGGGCGGGTAGCCGAACAGGCTGCGGTAGGATTTGGAGAAATGCGACGACGACAGGAAGCCGGTGGCCACCGTCACCTCCATCACGCTCATATTGGTCTGCAGCAGCAGCTCGCGGGCGCGGCGCAGGCGCAGGTCCAGGTAATACTGTGCCGGGGTGCTGCCCAGGTAGCGCTTGAACAGCCGCTCCAGGTGGCGTAGCGACACCCCCAGCTCGGCGGCCAGATCGTCCAGCGGCCGCGGGTTCTCGATGTTCATTTCCATCGCCAACGCGGCGTCGATCAGCGACTCGTGACCGGTGCCCACCCGCGCCAGCAGCGGGATGTGCTGGTGGTCGTGCTGGTCGCGGATGCGGTCGACGATGAACTGCGCCGACACGTCGGCAGCCAGACCCTTGCCGCCCTTGTGGCGGATCAGGTTGCACATCAGGTCCAGCGGCGCGGTGCCGCCGCTACAGGTCAGCCGGTCGCGGTCGATGACGAACAGCTCGCTGGAAAACTGGATCTTGGGGAACTCCTCGCGGATCGACGACAGGTTTTCCCAGTGGATGCTGCTGCGGTAACCGTTCATCACCCCTGCCTTCGCCAGCGCGAAGGCGCCGGTACAGACCCCGCCCAGCGGCACGCCGGCGGCGGCAAAGCGGCGAATGATGGCGATATCGGCATCGCTGGTGGCCTCGCGCACCTGGATGCCGCCACAGACGATCAGCAAGTCATAGTCGGCCGGCTCGCCCGGCGCGGTGGTGGGCGCCAGCGCCAGGCCGTTACTGGCCGCCACCGGCTGGCCATCGCCGGAAATCAGCGACCAGCGATACAGCCGCTTGCGCGACAGGTGATTGGCCATGCGCAGTGGTTCCACCGCATTGGCAAAGGCGATCATGGAGAAATTGGGCAACATCAGGAAACCGATGTGGCCCAGTGAACCAAGTTGCTCAGGGCTCATGGTGACCTCCGGTAGGGGCTGTGTGTGGATGAGTCGCACCTCGTAGCGGGTGCTGTGTAAAACGTAAACCGGTATGTCATTGCAAAAACCGGGCCAGCTGTCGCCGACCCGGTTTTTGTTTGCTGCGTTAGTGCCCGCCACCCTGCGGCGACGTCGGGCCGCGGCCGAAGCTTTCGGTCAGGCGGTCCAGGATGATGGCCAGCAATACCACCGCCAGGCCGCTCTCGAAGCCCAGACCGACGTCCAGGCGCTGAATACTGGCCAGCACGTCGTTACCCAGGCCACCGGCGCCCACCATGGAGGCGATGATCACCATCGACAGCGCCATCATGATGGTCTGGTTGACGCCGGCCATGATCGCCGGCAGCGCGATCGGCAGCTGCACCTTGAACAGCAGCTGAGTCGGGGTGCAGCCAAAGGCGTGACCGGCTTCCACCTGCTCCTTGTTCACCTGGCGAATACCCAGGCTGGTCAGGCGCACTGCCGGCGGCACCGCGAACACCACGGTGGCCAGGATGCCGGGCACACGGCCCAGGCCGAAGAACATGGCGGCCGGGATCAGGTACACGAAGGCCGGCATGGTCTGCATGAAGTCCAGCACCGGACGCACCAGGGTGTTGACGCGGCGGCTGCGCGCACACCAGATGCCGAGCGGCACGCCCAGCAGCAGGCTGATGATGGTGGCCGACAGCGTGAGCGCCAGCGTGGCGATGGTCTGCGCCCAGAAGCCGGTGCCCAGGATCAGCGCGAAGGCCGCCAGCACGAACAGCGCGAAGCGCCAGGTCAGGCGCCAGATGCCCAGCGCACAGAAGAAGCCGATCACCAGCCACACCGGCAGCGATAGCAACGCCACCTCCACGCCTTCGGCAAACAGGTCCACCGATTTGCCGATGGCGTCGAAGGCACCGCCGTTGTTATCCAGCAGGAAATGAATGAAGTCGTTGACCCATTCACCGATGGGCAGGAAGTCGTGCGGGTTGGCGATGAATTTTTGCCAGATATCGTTCATGGCGTGTACTCCAGTACGGACAGGCCAGCGGCGCCGTCCTCATCAATCGGGGAAGCGGATCGCGGCTTAGTGCACGGCCGTCTGCAGGCGGTGCTCGGACAACTTGGACAGTACGCTGGAAGCGGTAATCACCCCCAGGTAGCGGCCGTCGTGGTCGATCACCGGCAGCGGCTCGCGCTGGCCCTGCAGGCGCTTGAGCACATCCGGCAGCGCCGAGGCCGGGTTGACCGGCGATACCGGCACGCAACGCTCGGCCGGGTTACAGCCCGCCTCCCCCAGCGTATCGCGACCCACCAGGCCCAGCAGCTTGTGGTCGCCGGAGACACAGGCCACCCAGTGATGCTGCGCGTCCGGCTGGCCGGCGAGATTGCCGTTCACCATCACGCCCACGCCATGCGGGTCGAGCAGATCCTTGGCCAGCAGGTAGCGCGAGGTATCCACGCTCTTGAAGAACTCGCGCACGTAGTCTTCGGCCGGGTTTTCGATGATCTCCTGCGGGGTGCCCACCTGTACCAGGCGGCCGCCTTCCATGATGGCGATGCGGGTGCCGATGCGCAGCGCCTCTTCCAGATCGTGCGACACGAAGAAAATGGTGCGGCGGTGATCGCGCTGCAGCTGCAGCAGGATGTCCTGCATCTCGCTGCGCTTGAGCGGGTCCAGCGCGGAGAATGCCTCGTCCATCAGCATCAGCGACGGATTCACCGCCAGCGCGCGCACCAGGCCCACGCGCTGCTGCATGCCGCCGGACAGCTCGTGCGGCATCTTGCGGGCGAAGGTGGCCAGGCCGACCTGCTCCAGCACCTCCATCGCGCGCTTCTCGCGCTCCTTGCGGCCAACCCCGGCGATCTCCAGGCCGAAGGCGGCGTTGTCCAGCACCGTGCGGTGCGGCATCAGCGCAAAGCTCTGGAACACCATGCTCATGTCGCGGCGGCGCAGCGACACCAGATCGGCCGGCGACAGCTTGGTGATGTCCTGGCCATCCAGCAGGATGCGACCGTCGGTGGGATCCATCAGCCGGTTGATCAGGCGGATCAGCGACGACTTGCCGGAGCCGGACAGGCCCATCAGCACGAAGATTTCGCCCTCGTCCACCGAGAACGACACATTGTTCACGCCAACCACCTGGCCAGTGTTGCGGAACACCGTTTCTTTGGTTTCCCCAAGCTTAAGCAGACGCATTGCGTCCTGCGGCTTGTCTCCGAAAACCTTGTACAGGTTTTCTACCACGATCTTGCCTGACTGCATCGCTTTCTCCTTTGCCCTGGCGAGGCTGCTGCACCGCAGCAAGCGCCGTGCCTGTGTTGCACTGCGCAAACAACCGGCGTAACCACACCCAAGCTGTTGTAGTAATTGATATGTATCAAGGAAAAAGATATGGACGATACGACTGGGGAAGCAATGACCAACCGACGCCAACCTGCCCGAAAACGACATTGCACCAATCAGTACCACAGAAGGGGCTTATATCGTTGCGATGCCCGCCAGACGGGCACTTCCGTCCCCGTATTTGTGCATGCTGCAGTGGCGAAAAACGCAGCGCCGGTCGTTACCAGACAGGTCAGCATGCGCTTTTTTTCCGCGCTTGACAGCAAAAAATACTGTTTGCGCGGCGGTAAAAATGGAAAACGCCGTCCGGTTGGCACTCGAACGGCGTGAAATAAAGGGCGAATTCGCGGCCAAAATGCCGTCAGCGGTCCAGCACCACCGGCGTTAATGGCACACTGCAACATGGCAAAATCCAGCCCTGATCGATCTCGCGCTGGCGGATGCCGCCACCGTGTTTCATGTCCACCTGCCCCTCCAGCAGCCTGGTCTTGCAGGTGCCGCACAGCCCCTTGGAACAGGACGACGGCACGCGCAGGCCCTGCTGCTGCGCCGCCGCCAGGATAGTCTGCCCCGGCTTGGTATGCACCACATCGCCCAGCTTGGCAAACCGCACCTCGAAGCCGCCCTCGCCGGCCGGCGCCTCGGCCACCTCCTCTACCGTGCCCGCGTCTGCCGCCGCGTTCAGCTCGGCAAAATTGAAGCTCTCTTCGTGGTACAGCGCCATATCGAAGCCGGCAGCCTGCAACAGCGAACGTACCGCGGCCATGTACGGCGCCGGGCCACAGCAGTAGACCGCACGCTGGCGGAAATCGGGCACCAGCCGCTCCAGCGCCGGCAGGTCGAGAAAGCCCTCCAGCCCGTGCCATTCCGGTTCCGGATGGCGGCTCTGCACGATGGCGGCCTGGCGGAAGCCGGGGCGCGCCCGCGCCAGCTGCACCAGCTCGTGGCGGAAGATCAGGTCGGCCGGCGAACGCGCGCTGTGCACGAAGGCGACATCGATACTGCCGCCCAGATCGCCCAGCGCACGGCTCATCGACATCAGCGGCGTGATGCCGCTGCCGGCGGACAGGAACAGGTAACGCTCGGCCGGGGCGTGGGCGAAGCTGAATTCGCCGGACGGCCCCAGCACGCTGAGATTCATGCCCGGCTGCAGATTGTCGTGCAGCCAGTTGGACACCTGCCCGCCCGGCACCCGCTTGACGGTGATGGTGACGGTATCCGGCCGCGTCGGCGACGACGACAGCGTGTAGCAGCGGTTTACCGTCTGGCCGTCGATGTTCAGCTCCAGGGTGAGGAACTGCCCCGGCAGGTAGGCAAAACGCCGCGCCGGCACCGCGCGGAAGGTAAAGGTGCGCACGTCGTGCGTTTCATCGTGCACCGACACGCATTGCAGGGTGTCGTCGACACCGCTTTGCCAGTACGGCGCCGGTTCGGTAAAGGCGAAGGTGGGAGTGGCGGTAGTCATGATGGCACCCTGTCATTGCTGGCCCGGAAAGGTTGGCCGCATGCGGCCAACCTGCCGGTGGTGTGTGTGGTACTGCCTGGCTGGTCCGGCCGCCGGCGCGGGTGCGCAGGTGACCGGCCGCAGGTCTCGTGCTTGTTTACTCCAGGCCGGCACCCAGGCGGCGGATATACCAGTCGCTAAACTTCTCCACCAGGGTTTCGGTGAACGGCGAGTACGGGCCCGGCTGGTAGGCCTTGCTCTTGGCGCCGTGGTGCGATTCTTCCACCAGGCGGCGGTCCTGGTCGTTGGTGGCGTTCCACACCGCGGTCAGGTTCTTCACGTCGTAATCCACGCCTTCCACCGCATCCTTGTGCACCAGCCACTTGGTACGCACCAGGGTGGTGTCGGCGGACAGCGGAATCACGCTGAAGGTCACGATGTGGTCGGCCATGAAGTGGTGCCAGGAGTTCGGCTGGGTCCAGAACGACAGGCCGCCGATGGAGGCATCCTTGAAGTCGGCCAGCAGCTTCTTGCAGGCGGCGTTGGTGTCCAGCGTTTGCGACTCGCCGCTACGGTCCAGCGGCATGCGCATGGTGCGGAAGCCGCTCACATCCGACAGGCGCTCCACCTCGGTGGACGGCAGGCCACAGGATTCCCAGTGCTGGTGACGGTCGGCCACCATTTCCTCGTACTGGCGCAGGCCCTCGGCGGTTTCTTCCTTCGGTGCAAAACCGTAACTGTAGGCGAACAGCGACACGGTGAGTTCCGGGTGGTTGCCGGTACAGTGGTAGCACTCGCGGTTGTTTTCCAGCGTCAGCTTCCAGTTGCCCTGCTCGATGATGTCCACCTGCACCGCCACCTTGGTGTTGTCGATCTGGTGCGGAGCGATGTACGGGGTCATTACCTCGGCCATGGCGTCGAAGTCGGCCGGCGGCTCGTCGGCCAGGCAGATGAACAGCAGGCCGGCCATATTGCGCAGGTGCACCGACTTCAGGCTGTGGTGCGACAGGTCGAAGCCTTCCTGCATGTGATCGGCGAAGATCAGCTTGCCGGACAGATCGTAAGTCCACTGGTGGTACGGGCACACCAGGTTGCCGACGGTACCCTTGTCCTCGGCACACAGCCGCGAACCGCGATGGCGACAGACGTTGTGGAAGGCGCGGATTTCGTTGTCATCATCACGCACGATCAGGATCGGCTGCTGACCCAGCTGCACAGTCATGTAATCGCCCGGCTCCGGCACGTCCACCGATACGCCGACATAAATCCAGTGCTTGCTGAAGATGTGTTCCATGTCGGCATCGAACACCGCCGGCGAGGTATAGAACGGGGCTTCCAGGCTGTAGCCCGGCACGCGGCGGGCCACCAGTTCGCGCAGGTTGACGGCCGGATGAAACGCGATCGTGCTGCTAGTCATGATGATCTTCTCCAAAAACAACGCGGTTTGCAGGGGGTGCGCTGTTGCCGGGTGGGGCGGAAAACAGCAAGTAGTTGTCAGAAATCGACGAGATGATGGTCGCGCAGGTAGTTCAGCAGAACTTGCGCTTTTTCGACCGGATCGCCCTGTTTTACGACCACGCCGCCGGCTTTGGCGCCATCGCTGGCAATGGCGCCCAGCATGCGCTCGTGGCCGCTGGCCTTGCTGGCGGCCACCAGCGGGCGCGCGCGGCGGTTGGCCGGTTCCAGATGCACCACGCCGGGCTGCAGGCTGGCCGGCGACAGGTGGCGGATCTGCCCCTGCTGCAGTCGCGCATAGACATATGGCTGCGGCGCACAGGCGCGCTCGTGCACCGCCACCACTGCCGGCAAGGCGGCGGCCAGCCGGCGGCGCTGCCCCTTGGGCAGGAACTGCTCGACCTCCAGCTCGCCAGCGCGCAACTGCAGCTGCAGCGCATCCGGCAGCAACGGGATGTTCAATTCGTCGGCCAGCAGGTAGGGCAGCATGGCGCTGCCCTGCCCGCCGCCGGCGCGGCGGCCGCACAACACCAGATCCACATCCTGCAGCTGGCGCGCCAGCACGCGGGTGATGTCGGCACCGGCCACCACCGGCAGCACGTTGATGCAGCTGACGCCCTGCGCCAGGTACGGACCCAGCGCGGCATCGTCGGCATCACCGGCGTACAGCACCAGCAGGTGCTGCGGTGACGGCACCAGTTTCAGCGCCAGCGCCAGCGCGGCGCTGTCGGCGGCGGCAGCACAGGGGCGGCCGCTTACCGGGTGGGTGGCCGGTGCCAGCAGCACCGCCACTTTCAGGTTCTGTTTGCTCATCAGGCAGTCTCCAGCACAGGGTTGGCCGCACGCTCGCCGCCGGCGCGCTCGGCGGCCAGCAGCTGGTTCAGCGCGGTGATCAGCGCCTGGCAGTCTTCCACCAGGGTCAGGTCGGCGCGTTTGACGATGGGCGCGGCGGCGTCCAGGTTGACGGCAATCACATGGCGGCATTCCTTGATGCCCTGCAGGTGCTGCACGGCGCCGGAGATGCCGAACGCCAGATAGGCGCTGGCCTGCACCGTCTTGCCGGTGGCGCCCACCTGCTGCTCGCGGGCGAAGCGGCCGTCGTCCACCGCCACGCGCGAGGCGCCGACGGCGGCCCCCATGTGTTCGGCCAGCCGGCGCAGGCCGGCGGTGTCCTGCACACCGTTGCCGGCGGACACGATCAGGTCGGCTTCCTCCAGCGCCAGCTGCGAGGCCGGACAGCTGCTGCTGCCCAGGTCGCGCACCTGCTCGCTGGCCGGCGGCAAGGCCAGCGCGCCGCCATCGACGCCCAGGCCGCGGAACGGCAGGCGGGCATCCGCCGCCTTGCGCGCCAGCAGCAATACCGGCGGCAGCGGCTGCACCGCGAACTGCCCGGCCGGCGCCAGGCTGCGCACCTCGCGCCCCGGCACCACTTCGATCACGTCGCAGGCCACCGCCAGCCGCTGGCGGCTGGCAAAGCGCCGCCCCAGGTCGGCATCGGCGCCGCGATCCGGCAGGCACAGCTGCGACGGCGCCTCGCGCTGCCACAGCTCGGCCAGCAACGCCAGCTTGCGCTGCGGCGTGTAGCCGGCGTCTTCCGCCAGCAGCACGCGGTCGGCACCGGCCTCGCCGGCGGCGGCCACGCTGTCGGCATTACCGCCGAACAGCAGCGCCAGCACTTCGGTTTCCGCCGACGCCAGGATGGCGGCTGCGGCCAACGTTTCGCGCGCCGCCTCGTCCAGCGCGCCGCGGTCGGTGTGGATCACCACCAGGCTGCGCCGCTGGAACGGGCCGTTGCTGCGCAGCGGCTTGGTCTGGCCGTGGCCGTGGGCCTGCTGCTGCACATCGCGGCTGCCCACCTCCTCGCCCAGCACGATTCGTTTGAGTCCCGACGGCCCGATCACATACGGGCGGCGCGGGTCGATACGCGGAATGGCGCTATTGTTGAACATGACTCTCTCCGCTGTTATTTGGGGCTAGGCTTTCACTAGGCGCGCGGCAACCAGCTCGGCCAGTTCCACCACTTCCGCCCGCTCGCCCACTACGCCTTCCAGCATGGCGGTGCAGTTCGGGCAGGCCACGGCCACGGTGCCGGCGCCGGTGGCGCGCACATCATCCATGCGCATGTCCGGAATACGGCGCTCGCCCGGGATATCGGTGAACGAGGCGCCACCGCCCCAGCCGCAGCAGCGCGACTTCATGCCGGCGCGCTCCATCTCCACCACCTTGATGCCGATGCCCTTGAACACGCGGCGCGGCGCATCGGTCTCGCCGTTGTAGCGCGCCAGGTAGCACGGGTCGTGGTAGGTGATGGTGGTGGTTTCGGCATCGGCCTTCAGCGGCAGCTGGCGCTTGTCCAGCAGCTCGGCGATCACCTGGCTGTGGTGCTGGATGCGGTAGTTGCCGCCCAGCGCCGGGTATTCGTTGGCCAGGCAATGGAACAAGTGCGGGTCCGGGGTGACGATGTGCTCGAAGTGGTAATGGCGCAGCGTGCTCATCATCTTGTCGGCCAGTTGCTGGAAGGTGGCCTCGTCGCCCAGGCGGCGCGCCAGGTCGCCACAGTCCGGCTCCGCCTCGCCCAGCACGGCTATCTTGAGGCCAGCCGCCTTCAGCACCTGCACCAGGGCGCGCAGCGCACGCTGGTAGCGCATGTCGAAGGCGCCCTCGCCGGCCAGCAGCAGCCAGTCGGCGTGCTCGCCCGGCAACAGCACCGGTACGTTCAGATCCACCGCCCAGTGGTAGCGTGCGGCCAACGGGTAGCCGCCCACAGTGTCGGTATCGCGCAGGTTGGCCAGCGCTTCGGCACCCTTGTTCGGCACCGTGCCACGGGTCAGCGTGACATGGCGACGCAGGCTGACCACGGTATCCACGTGTTCGATCAGCATCGGACATTCCTGCACGCAGGCGCGGCAGGTGGTGCACGACCACAGCGTGTCTTCCGCCAGCAGGCCGCCGAGAATCGGCTGCTGCGCATCACCGCCGCGCAGCGCCTGCCCCGGATGCGGGTTGCCGGCATAGCCCTGGCCGTCGCCGGAGGCCAGACCGGTAACCATGTCCTGGATCAGCTTCTTCGGGTTCAGCGGCTGGCCGGCGGCGTAGGCCGGACAGGCGGCTTCGCACTTGCCGCACTGCACGCAGGCGTCGAACGACAGCAGCCGGTTCCAGGCGAAATCCACCGGCTTTTCCACGCCGAAGTCATTGGCGTCCAGATCCAGCGGCTTGAGGTCGGTGGAGCGCTTGTTGCCGGAGAACCGCTCCTGGCGCGGGTGGAAGGCCAGATGCAGCAGGCCGGCCACCGCGTGCTTCATCGGGCCACCGAGGCCAATGCCCAGCGCCAGCTCGGCGCCGCCCAGGGTGAGGCCGGCCAGCGCCAGCAGTGCCAGTAGCTTGGCAGCGCTACCCAGCGCATCGCCGCTCAGCGCCAGCACTGCGGCCAACCCCGCCCCCACCGCGAACAGCAGCAGGCTCTTGGGCAGGCGGTTCCACGCGCCCTTGGACAGCCGCGGCGGCGGCGACTGGCGACGCGAACGCACCAGCAGCGCGCCGGCAAACATCATTACCGCGGCCAGCAGCATCAGCACGTCCAGCGCCGGCAGGTACAGCATCAGGCCATAGTTGGCCGCAGCCAGCGCCAGCACCGCTATCGCGCCGCCAGCCACCGCCACGTGGGCACGGGCGATGAACGGGTCGCGCGCCACCACGTGGTGCAGGTCGACGAAATAGCGTTTCGGGATGGCAAACAGTCCGGACCAGGCCACCTGGGCGTCGCGCCCCTGCCGCCACAGGGCGGCACGGCGTGCCAGCCCCAGCGACAGCAGGGCCGCGCCCAGCCAGAACAGGCCGGTAAGCGCGAGCGGGAGTGTCATGTCAGAAGTCCTTCACCAGACGCAGCGCGTCGTAGATCGCGCCGTGGATGTTGTGCATGGAGATGCAGTCGCCGACACGGAACAGCAGGAATTCGTCACCCTGCAGCGGCTCGGACAGGCACGGCTGCGGCTGGGAGGCGAACAGGGTGTGCACGTCGGTGATGCCCTGGTTCTTGGAGCGTTCCTTCAGCGACCAGTACAGCGTGTCGTTGGGCAGGATGCCGTTTTCCACCACCACCTGGTCCACCGCGCGCTCTTCCAGCGCCTCGGTGTACTCGTTGCGCAGCACGGCGATCAGCTTGTCGCCCTCGCGGTAGACACGATCCATCCAGAAGTTCGGGGTCGGGATCATGCCCTGCGCGTACAGGCGGCGGTAGAAGATCGGGAAGGTGGTGCCGCCGGTGTCGTCGCCCACTTTCACGTCCGGGGTAACGATTTCCACCTGGCTGCCGCGACTGGACAGGAAGTCAGCCACGCCAAAGCCGGCATGACCGCTCACCGCGTCGTACACCAGCACGTTCTTCTTCGGCTCCACCTTGCCGGACAGGATGTCCCAGCCAGTCACCGCCAGGCCTTCGGCCACGCCCCAGCCCGGCACCATGCCGCTGTTGGGCACGCCACCGGTGGCCAGCACCACGATGTCCGGCTTCTCGGCCAGGATCATCGCTTCATCGGCAGCGGTGCTCAGGCGACGATCGACGCCCAGACGCTGGGTTTCCATGTCCAGCCAGCGGATGATGCCGGCCATCTGTTCGCGCTGCGGCGCCTTGGCGGCCAGCACGATCTGCCCGCCGACCACGTCGCTCTTCTCGAACAGCACCACCTCGTGGCCGCGTTCTTTTGCTACCCGGGCGGCTTCCAGGCCAGCCGGGCCGGCACCCACCACCACCACCTTGCGCTGCAGCTTCGCTTTTTCGAAGGTATGCGGCATGGTGGCCTCGCGGCTGGTGGCGGCGTTCTGGATGCACAGCACGTCCTGGCCGAAGTACTGGCGGTCGATACAGTAGTTGGCGCCCACGCACTGACGGATCTGGTCTTCCTTGCCGTCGCGGATCTTGATCACCAGGTGCGGGTCGGCAATGTGGGCGCGGGTCATGCCCACCATGTCCACCATGCCGCTGGCCAGGATGCGCTCGGCCTGGTTCGGGTCGCGGATGCTCTGCGCGTGCATCACCGGCACCTTGGATACCGATTTGATGCCGGCGGCCAGGTGCACGAACGGCTCCGGCGGCAGCGCCATCGGCGGCATGCAGTTGGCCAGGGTGTTGTGGGTGTCGCCACCGGAACCGACCACCGACAGGAAGTCGATCAGGCCGGTTTCCGACATCGCCTGCGCGATGTCCTTCAGCATGTCGTGGGTCAGGCCGTCTTCGTGGAACTCGTCGCCGCACATGCGCAGGCCGACACAGAAGTCGCGGCCAACCTCTTCGCGGATCGCCTCGAATACCTGCATGCCGAAGCGCATGCGGTTTTCCAGCGAGCCGCCGTATTCGTCGTCGCGGAAGTTGGTGCGCGGGCTCCAGAACTGGTCCATCAGGTGCTGGTGGGCGGCGGAGACTTCCATGCCGTCCATGCCGGCGGCCTTGATGCGGCGCGCGGCCTGTTTGAAATCGGCGATGATGCGCTTGATTTCGTGCTTCTCGATGATCTTGGCGTTACCGCGGTGCACCGGTTCGCGAATACCCGACGGGCTGACCAGGTGCGGCCAGTGCTCGCCGTAGTAGCTGGAACGGCGGCCCATGTGGGTAGCCTGGATCATGATCTTGGCGCCGTGGCGGTGCATGGTCTCGGCCAGCCGCGACAGCGGATCGATGATCTTGTCGGTGGACAGGTTCACCGACTTCCACCAGCTTTGCGGGCTGTCGATCGACACCGGGCTGGAGCCGCCGCAGATCGCCAGGCCCAGGCCGCCCTTGGCCTTTTCCTCGTAGTAGCGGATGTAACGCTCACCCGGCAGCCCGCCCGGCTCGGCATAAACCTCGGCGTGGGCGGTGCTGACGATACGGTTGCGGATGGTCAGCTTGTTGAGGGTGATCGGTTCAAACAGGTGCGGGTAACGCATGGCTCACCTCACTTCGGCTCGACAGTGAATACGCAGTACTCGGCGCCCTCACCGGCGCACTGGGTTTCCGCGCTGATGGTGTGATAGTCGTGGCCCAGGTGTTCACCCACCCAGTCCATGGCGCCGGAGAACCAGCCGGCAAACATGTAACAGGCCATGCCTTCGCTCTGCGGTGCGCCAGCCACGCCCTGCGCCAGTACGAAGCAGGAATTGTCGAGGCGGATCTTGGCGTGGCCGCTGGCCGGATCGGCACTGATAAAGGAGAACTGGCCCCAGCCGCGCTGCGACAGGCGGTTCAGGTAATGTTCGAACACCGCCATGCCCTGCAGGCCGTGGGTGCGTGCCTCGCTATCACACCAGAAGTAGGCGGAGCGGTAACCGGCGTCGTACAGCGCCTCGGCATAGGTACCCTTGCCCAGCGCGGCTTCCACCGCCATGTGGTTGTTGACGAAAAAGTGGCGCGGCACATACAGCATCGGCAGGCCGTTGGTGGTCCACACGCCGGTATCCTGGTCGACGTCGATGGGTACGAGTGGTTGCATCAGAAGTCTCCTGCACGTTGGGTTGCGGGCGCGGGCTGCGCTCCG
The DNA here is from genome assembly GCF_042648525.1 of Vogesella facilis. NCBI lineage: Bacteria > Pseudomonadati > Pseudomonadota > Betaproteobacteria > Neisseriales > Chromobacteriaceae > Vogesella > Vogesella facilis. The sequence continues at coordinate 9,119 of NZ_JBHRXN010000009.1, read as the reverse complement.
CCAGTCAGGAGAAATGTTGCATGAGGGTCATGCGGCCAACCTCGGCGGCAACGACCGGTATTTGCCGCCTGCCGACACGAAATGGCGAAATCCGCCCTGTTGCCGCCTCGGAGGCCCGGCCGGAGCAGGGAAAACCGCGCGTGCCGGCAAGGTGGCACCGATAAATGGCGGCAGGCCGGCTCCGCGATTACCGCCGGGCGCCATCGCCGGCCGGCGAGTGTCGCGCCACGCGTACGGCACGGTGGCTTAGCACGTGTGCAATGGCACGGCGACTGGGCGCTCCGCCCCGCCGGGCTGATCGCCAAAGGTTGGCCGCAACGCAGATATGAAGCGGGCAAAGCAGGCGCCGTCGCGTACCAGCGGCTTGCCGGCTGGCGCGGCGCCGCCATCGCCGGCCACCCTGCCCCGGCCCGCGGCGGCGGATTTGTCGGGTTTCGACATCCCGCCGTCGTGGCACCGGCGGCCGCGCGCGTGAAAACGCCTAGACTGCAGCACAAGCTACCCGCAGCCCACCACCGGAGGCACCCATGCGTCTGCTACCGCAAATCATCAAGGAGCATGCAGCGGAACTGGCCGCCATCGTACTGCTGGCGGCCGCGCTGTACTTGCTGTTTTGAGTACCCGCTGCTGCCGGCCAACTGGCGCGCCAGCAAAAACAAAAAGCCACTCTTGATCGCCAAGAGTGGCTTTTTTGGGTTGCGGCAGGCTAGCTATAGCTCATGCCGCACCGGCGGCGTTAATCGCGGTCGCCGGCAAACGCCAGCAGCAGTTGCAGCAGGCTGGTGAACAGGTTGTAGATGCTGATGTAGATGCCCAGCGCGGCCGAAATGTAGCTGGTCTCGCCGCCGTCCACCACGTTCTTCACTTCCCACAGGATCATCAGCGAGCTGAACAGAGCAAACGCCGCCGCAATCGCCAGCTGCATGGCCGGCAGTTGCAGGAACAGGTTGGCCACCACGGCAACCATCAGCACGATGGCGCCGACAGTCAGAAACTTGCCGAGGCCGGACAGATCGCGCTTGGTCGTGGTGGCGATACCGGCCATCACCGCAAACACCGCGGCCGTTGCGCCGCCAGCCACCATGATCAGCTGCGAGCCGTTGGAAAACTTCAGCGCGTATTGCAGCAGCGGCCCCAGCAGCACGCCCATCAGGAACGTGAAGCCCAGCATCAACGGCACGCCCAGCGCATTATTGCGATTGGCCTGAATGGCGAACACCAGGCCGTAAAACACGGCCATGATCGCCAGCGAACCCATCAGCGGGCTGGCCGCCAGGAACGCAAAGCTCATCGAGCTGCCAACGGCGGCACCGATGACGGTAGGAATCATCGACAGGCCCAGCAGGCCATAAGTATTGCGCAGCACCTTGTGGCGGCTGGCGGTGTAACTTGCGGTCTGGAATGCAGGTTGAAATTGCTGTTGCATGGCGACGTGGCTCCTCGCTCTGTAGGTAAAGTGTGGTTATGCAGCGTTACGACTACATATAGTTACATAAGTTTCCATGTTGATGACAAGAGATGCAAGCGCTTGCCATTTCACTACCTGCAAGCTACTATTCGACCCCTGCCGAGCAACAGCCCGGCCGTGCGAGAGTGGCGGAATTGGTAGACGCACTGGATTTAGGTTCCAGCGCCGCAAGGCGTGAGAGTTCGAGTCTCTCCTTTCGCACCAGCTTACAAAACATGGCACCGACCCCGCTGTCGGCACCATCCCCAACGGAAGCGTGGCCGAGTGGTTTAAGGCAGCGGTCTTGAAAACCGCCGAAGGTGCGAGCCTTCCGTGAGTTCGAATCTCACCGCTTCCGCCAATAACTCAATATAAATCCCTGATTTTTAAGGAATTTATTCCTTTACAGCGCAATCTGGTAGCCAATTTGTTTGCTGCACAATTGCCACAAATTAGCCCCCTCAGAACTAACAAATAGCATCACCTGGCAACGATGCACTCATCCCTATGCGTCGTCCAACCTGGTGACCGCTGCACTTGTCGCATCGCCCACCCCCGTTTCAATCCCTCGCTGGCTAACCGGATCGTTCCCCTACCGTACTCGGCATTGACCCGATCCATTACCGCCATAAGGCATTCAAGTCCAGTACAGCCTCAAGGTACTCGTCGGCTGGCGAGCGTATCGGTCATATCCTGCTGGTGATTGAGCACCTCCCACTCGGCAGAAAACATTTCTGCTTGGGAGTTGGCAAATAGCGAGGCACCCTTTATGTCACTTTGCAATTTTAGTGCCAGTGCAGAAGCATCTAAGCCTACAGCATCATTAAGGTTTGCATATGAAGCTTGGGCCAATGAAGCTAGCCAGTAAAGATCAGCAATATAATTCATTTTTTATTCCATTTTGCAATTGCACTATAGATTCTGTCGAAACTAAGCCCATGGTAGTAATACTTGTCTTCCATTTCTGGATAGGCAGCCTCACAGGACCCGGTGTGCGTCCAGAATTTGTAAGCACCCAAATCATTTGCACCACTTGCGAGAGATGAATTTCCTGAGCCACCATAGAAATCTATGTTTTCTAACATCAACTGACCAGAAATATCATCATACAGCCTGTTTATTTGTATTCTATTATGAAAGGCATAACCCCGTTCGATTGACCTGGTATACTCGCGACGAAAACCATATGCAGGGTATATAATGGTCGTTTCATAAATTCCATTATTAATGTGTCTCGCATCCACATGGTATCCCGCATTTTCCAGAACCTTGCGGTACCTCTCCGGGTTTTCTATCATCCACTGCTGCGGCGTTTTGTGGACTTTCAACCCACCTTCGGTTTCGCATAATTTGTAATGGGTGTACCAAGTTGGTATGGCATCCCAAAAAACCACTCCGAAGCCACCAAGCAGAATTAAACCAGACAGCAGTCTCGCTAGTAGTGGATTTTTCCATCTATCCAATGCCGATCGATAGCCGGATTTTGACCACCGACATACAAAATATAAATATATTAACAACGGAATGATAATCATCAGCCCAAGCATTTTTCACCCTCCATATTGGGAATTCATTAAACACTGCCACCCCTATTTAAGATAGGCAGTACAATATGATATTTCTCCCCATCAGCGCTCTCGCAACCCCTCACTCGCATACTCCTGCAACGGACTCAGGAAATATTCAATCACCCGGCGCTTGCCGGTCTTGATCTCGGCACTCACATTCATGCCGGCACTGAGATTCACTTTCACCCCGTCGATATTCAGGTGGTTTTGATTCAGCCGTACCCGCGCGGCGTAAATCCCAATAAGCAAAACAGGCCGAAAGCCTTGCCGGGACTGGCGCTTTTTTTATTTCCCGTACATTCCCGCAAGCGGCCATCAGGCAGTTTTTGTGGCAATTTGGTGGCAAGACGCGATGCCGGCTGCGCACAGCACGGCACTACACAGCAACACCGGCCCGGCCATCGACTGGCGCCGCCACCGCGCCGGGCCAGCCCAGTGGGCTAGCCCGCGCCCAGTTCCAGCGGCAGTGCCAGGCCGACCTTGTCGCGGCTCATCGCCACCAGGGTCTTGAAGCGCTTCACGTTGGCGTTGCCGAAGAACAACTGCCGCGTCAGGCCGTTGTACTGTTCCATGTGCTGCACCACGAACAGCAGCACGAAGTCCCACTCGCCGGCCACGTAGTAGCACTGCTGCACCTGCGGGCAGGCGGTAAAACTGCGCCGCGTCGCGTCCAGTTGATCGATCTGCTCACTCTCCACCTCCACCATGGCGATGATGGTCAGACCGTAGCCGACGGCATCCGGCGACACTACCGCCGTGTAGCGCTCGATCACTCCCTCTTCGCCCAGGCGTTTCAGCCGGCGGTTTACCGCGGCGGTGGACAGGCTCACCGCCTCGCCGAGTTCGTTCTGTGGCGTGCGAGCATCCTGCTGCACCGCCATCAGCAGTTTGAGGTCGTAGCTGTCCAGTTGTGCGCTCATGTCTGCTCCCCTTTGCGCCCGATGCGTCAAAGACGCAAATATCTTGCACCAACAACCATTAATTCAAGAAAAAATTAGCGCCTCGTAGAAATATTATTTCGTCACCAGCTACCCCATTCACTGGAGACGAAACATGAGCCACCCCCACCACCCTGCGCTGCATCTTGATGGCGACACCTTGCTGCGCCAGATCCAGGCGTTGGGTGACATCGGCCGCGACGAGAACCTGGGCGGCCGCACCCGCATTGCCTACACCGATGCGGAGAAAGCCGGCCGCGATCAGCTGGTGCGCTGGATGCAGCAGCTGGATTTGTCGGTGCAGGTGGACCAGATCGGCAATATCTTCGGCACCCTGCCCGCGGCCAACGGCAGCACCGATGTGCGCCCGCTGATGCTGGGTTCGCATATCGATACGGTGCAGAACGCCGGCGCGCTGGATGGCTGCTACGGCGTGCTGGCCGGCCTTGCGGTGCAGCGCGCCTATCGCCAGGCCGGCCAGCTGCCGGCTCGGCCGATCACGGTGGCGGCCTTCAGCAACGAAGAAGGCGTGCGTTTCCAGCCGGACATGATGGGCTCGCTGGTGCATGCCGGCGGCCTGGCGCTGCAGGAGGCGCTGGACAGCCGCGACAGCGACGGCATCCGGCTGGGCGACGAGCTGCAGCGCATCGGTTATGCCGGCACGTTGGCCGCAGGCAGCATCGTGCCGCACGAATACCTGGAGCTGCATATCGAACAGGGGCCGGTGCTGGAGGCGGAAGGCATCGCGATCGGCGCGGTGGCCAATCTGCAGGGCATTTCCTGGCAGCAGCTGACCATCCGCGGCAAGGCCAACCATGCCGGCACCACACCGCTGCAGCTGCGCCACGACGCCGGCTGGGCGGCCGCCTCCATCGTCACCTTCGTCCGCGAGTGGGCCAGACAGTCCGGCAGCACGCTGGCCACCGTCGGCTCGCTGCGCTTCGAGCCGAACCTGATCAACGTCATTCCGCGCCAGGCCGTCCTGACGGTGGACTTGCGCGACCCGGACGAGTCGCGGCTGCAACAGGCCGAGCAGGCGCTACGCGAATTCATCGCCGAGCTGGAGGTGAACGAACAGGTCAGCATTCATTGCGAGCAGCTGGCGCGCTTCGAACCGGTGCACTTCACCGAGCCGCTGGTGGCGGAAATAGAGCGCGCCGCCCGCCAGCGCGGCCTCAGCTGCCGGCGCATGACCTCCGGCGCCGGGCACGACGCACAGATGATCGCCCGCATCACCCCCGCCGCCATGATTTTCGTACCCAGCCGCGGCGGCATCAGCCACAACCCGCGGGAGCATACCGATGACGCGCAACTGTTGCAGGGCGCGCAGCTGCTGCTGGATGTGGTTGCCCGCCGCCTGCTGGCTTGATGCCGCACCCCACTCACCCCCGTCTTTGCCTGGAGAACAAACCCTATGCTTACCCATAACGCGCAAGCCAGCCATGGCAGCTACCCCGAGTCGCTCAAGCGCATCCTCAATATGCAGGCCGGCGACGAAAGCCGCCGCTGGCTGGCGCAATGGTCGCAACTGAGCCGCCAGCCCACGCCGCTGTGGTCGCTGCCGGCACTGGCCAGCCGGCTGGGCGTGGCACAGCTGGCGGTGAAGGATGAATCGTTCCGCTCGGTGCTGGGCAGCTTCAAGGCACTGGGTGCGCCGGCGGCGCTGATCCGCCTGCTGGCCAGGCTGAATCCGGAGCTCGACCCCGCCCGGCTGTTACGCGGCGACTACCGCGATCAGGTGCATGGCCTGACCGTGATCAGCGCTACCGATGGCAACCATGGCCGCGCGCTGGCCGCGGCGGCGCAGAGCGTAGGCTGCGCCTGCGTCATCGTGCTGCATGCCCAGGTCAGCCAGGAACGGGAGGATGCCATCGCCGCCTACGGCGCCCGCATCGTGCGCATCAGCGGCAACTACGATGAGTCGGTGACCGAGGCGGCAAGCCTGGCCGCAGCGCATGGCTGGCACGTGGTATCCGATACCTCCTACGATGGCTATGAAGAGATTCCGCGCGATGTGATGCAGGGCTACGGTGCCATTGCCGCCGAGATTATCGAACAGCTGGATGAGAGTACGCCGTTCAGCCACGTGTTGCTGCAAGGCGGCGTGGGCGGCATGGCTGCCGGTGTCGCCAGCTACCTGTGGCAGCACTACGGCAGCAGGCGCCCGCGCTTCATCGTGGTGGAGCCGGTGCAGGCCGACTGCCTGTTCCAGAGCGCCCTGCAAGGCTGCGCCGCCCGCGCCACCGGCTCGGTGGACTCGGTAATGGCCGGCCTGGCCTGCGGCGAAACCTCGCCACTGGCCTGGCAGGTATTGCAACTGGCGGTAGACGATTTCATCACTATCCAGGACCGCGATGCGGTGCACGCCATGCAAACGTTGGCCGCAGGCTCGCTGCAGGATGTGCCGGTCATCGCGGGGGAATCGGGCGCCGCCGGCCTGGCCGGGCTGCAGGTGCTGGTGGACAACCCCGCCATGGCGGCGGCAGTCGGCCTGGACCGTCAATCCCGGGTGCTGGTAGTCAATACCGAGGGAGCGACGGCACCCGGCGTGTACGAAGAACTGGTGCGGGAATCCGCGCATAGCGTCGGCACGCGGCAGGCACGCTGGCTGATGGCAAACGGTCAGTAAGGGAGAGCAAGCATCATGCAACATACCCTGCAAGCCCAACTGCAGTCCTGGCGCCAGCACCTGCACCGCCACCCGGAAACCGGCTTCGAAGAAGTCAACACCGCCGCCTTTGTCGCCGCCCGCCTCCGTGACATGGGGCTGGAGGTGTACACCGGCATCGGCGGTACCGGCGTGGTCGCCAATTTGCAGGTTGGCAACGGCTCCGGCGTGATTGCGCTGCGCGCCGACATGGACGCGCTGCACATCCAGGAGAACATGCCGGAGCGCCAGCATGCCTCCTGCAACCACGGCAAGATGCACGCCTGCGGCCACGACGGCCACATGGCAATGGTGCTGGGCGCGGCACAGCTGCTGAGCGGCAGCCGCGACTTCAGCGGCACGGTGCGCTTCATCTTCCAGCCGGCAGAGGAACACGGCCGCGGCGCCAAGGCGATGATGGCCGACGGCCTGTTCGAGCGCTTCCCGGTGGATGCCATCTTCGGCGCCCACAATATGCCCGGCATGCCGGCCGGCAGCTTCGCCACCCGCGCAGGCGGCATCATGGCCAGCGAGGACAACTTCGTCATCCGCATCCGTGGCCGCGGCACCCATGCCGCCCGGCCGCATATGGGCGTCGACCCGCTGGTGATCGGCGCGGAAATCGTGTTGGCGCTGCAGACTGTGGTAGCGCGCAATGTCGACCCCAGTCAGTCTGCGGTGGTGTCCTGCACCGAGTTCATCACCGATGGTTTGCGCAACGTTATCCCGTCCGAGGCAATCATCCGCGGCGACACCCGCAGCTACAGCCCGGTCATTCAGGCGCTGCTGGAAAGCCGTATGCGCGAACTGGCGCAAGGCATCTGCCAGGCGCATGGCGCCAGTTGCGAATTCAGCTACAGCCATGAATTCGCCCCTACCGTGAACTCGCCCGAGTATGTGGGCCTGGCGGTGGCGGCAGCCAGCGCGGTCAGCAGCCAGGTGGACGGCAATGTGACGCCGATGATGATTTCCGAGGACTTCGGCGCCTTCCTGCAGCAGGTGCCCGGCAACTTCATCTTCATCGGCAACGGCAGCGATGGCGAGGCCGGCGCCACCCCGCTGCACAACGCCGGCTACGACTTCAACGACGACATCCTGCTGACCGGCGCGCGCTATTTTGCCGAGCTGGCCAGGCTGGCGCTGTCCAAGCCCTAACCGCGCTAGTGGGTAGCGAAGGTGGCGTGCCAGTGGCACGCCGCCTTTTGCTTGCCCGGCCGGCAGCGCCGCCGGGATGAAAAAAGCCGCCCCCGGCGATGCGTCCAGCAGCGGCCTAGTGCAGACCGGGCGGCCCCTGCCCTGTGGCATCGCCGGGTTCGCCACCTCGGCGCAAGAGAAGGCGGCGTGGCTCGCCCTCTTCTTGCGGCACCTGCTCGTACACCGCTTCGGCCGCCAGCAGTGACAGCCCCCTGTGCGCCGGCCGGTAGATAGGGTCGCGTACGCAGGCGCCCTGCGCCTGCCGCGACCCGGCCAACGCCAGCACGACACCGCCCAACGTTGGCCGCACGCCGCCGCCGGCGCTTACTGGAAGGTGAGCAGCAGATCCTTGTTGGCGATGCGCTTGCCGGACGCCACCAGCACCTGCTGGATCACCCCGTCGCGCTCCGCCTTGATCGCCACTTCCATCTTCATCGCCTCGATGGTCAGCAGCGTGTCGCCCTGCTGCACCCGCTGCCCCGGCGCCACCAGCACGGTGCTGACCATGCCCGGCATCGGCGCGCCGACGTGGTGCGGGTTGTCTTCCTCCGCCTTCGGCTGGCTGCTGGCGGCAGCGGCGCCGGCCTTGGCCACCTTGATCACCCGCGCCTGGCCGTTCAGTTCGAAGAACAGTTTGACGTGGCCATCGTCGGTGTCGGCGCGGCCCAGCAGCTGCACGATCAGCGTCTTGCCGCGTTCCAGTTCGATGCAGACTTCCTCGCCTTCCTTCAGGCCGTAGAAGAAGGCGCTGGTCGGCAGGATGGAGACATCGCCGAAGCGGGCGCTGTGGGCGGCGAAGTCCTTGAACACCTTGGGGTACATCAGGTGCGAGGCCAGTTCCTGTTCGCTGCAGTCGCGGCCCAGGCTGGCGGCCAAGCTTTGCTGCTCGGCCGCCAGGTCTACCGCCGGCAGCAGCGCGCCGGCACGCTGGGTCAGTGCCGCTTCGCCCTTCAGCACCTTGCGTTGCAAGGCCTCGGGGAAGCCGTGTGCCGGGTAGCCCAGCTCGCCCTTGAACAGCGATACCACCGAGTCCGGGAAGTCGATCGCCCGTTGCGGGTCGGCCACCTGTGCCGGGGTGAGGTCGTTGGAGACCATGAACAGCGCCATGTCGCCCACCACCTTGGAGGTAGGGGTGACCTTGACGATGTCGCCGAACAGCAGGTTGACCTGGGCATAGGCTGCGGCCACTTCCGGCCAGCGCGCCTCCAGCCCCAGCGAACGCGCCTGTTCGCGCAGATTGGTCACCTGCCCGCCCGGCATTTCGTGGTGGTACACCGCGGCGGTGCCGGCGCGCATGTCGGCTTCGAACGGCGCGTAGCTGCGGC